>NZ_JAVBNS010000110.1:0-38471 GCF_031551385.1 Anaerosporobacter sp. | reverse complement strand
GTGTTGCAAGTCGAACCTTTTCTTTCTCCACCGCAATCGAAATTACTTGCTGCTGATAGGTAATATGGAATGAATAGCCTTCCCACTCTTTTGGAATTGATGGATTTAGTTCCAGATGCTCCCCATCGGAACGTAATCCGCCAAAACCATATACAATATTCAGCCAAGCTGCTGCAATTGAAGTGGTATGTAATCCTTGTGCTGTATTACGGTTGTAGTTATCGAGATCCATTCTTGTAGCAAACTGGAAGAAATCATAGGCTTCTTCGTGTTTTTTAAGTTGCGATGCTAATATCGAATGTACCGAAGGTGATAAAGAACTTTCATGAATACATTTTGGCTCATAGAACTCATAGTTTGCCTTTAATTCTTCTTCTGAGAAACCATGATTAAATAACAACATAAACATTAATACATCCGGTTGCTTTATCATATCATTCCTATAGATTCTGTCATACGACCAGTGGTCATATAATGGAAAATCCGCAATTGGAATCGCATCGATATCTACATGAGGTAATTCAAAGAATCCGTCATGCTGCTCATAGATTCCTGTCTTCTCATCCTTTGGAATATACATATGCTCCTGCATGCTATCCCAATCCGTAAGCTCTTTCTCTGAAATATGTAAGGTATCTTTCACTTTTTCATATTCATCTACTTTTGTACTCTTTAATTTTTCTAAAGACGATAACGTATACTCAAATGTAAACTTCGCCATATAATTCGTATAGCAGTTATGATTAATCATCATCTGGAATTCGTCAGGCCCCATAACGCTATAGTAGCCGTATTTGCTTTGATCTGCTGACCAGCTTCCCCTTGTCGCTAACATTCTGCATACTTCTACAAGCATCTCGATTCCACGCTCAAATACAAATGTTTCATCACCGGTAATCTTCTCATAAATCCAGATTCCATATGCAACTGCAGTAGATGCCTGCAATTGAAGACTTGCATGTTGCCATAGATTACAACATTCCCTTCCACTAATCGTTGCTATTGGATAGAAAGCTCCCTCACAATCTAACGCCATAGCTCTTCGCTTCGCTTCTGGTAATGTTACATAACGATATAGCAACAGATTCTTTGCCGCTTGCAGATTATTGAATAGGAAGAATGGTAAACAGTATGTTTCTGTATCCCAGAATGCATTTCCGTTATACGCTTCTCCTGTTAGGCCTTTTGCGCCAATGTTATTGCCCATTCTCGCCCCATGATATGTCTGGAACATCTGGAAAATACAGAATCGAATTCCTTGTTGGTTTTCCTCATCTCCATCAATTTGAATATCAGAACTCTTCCAAACTTGACTCCACCAATCTGCATTCTCTTCATACAAAGCGTCATAGGAAAGTGCTTTACAATCTGCTTCTACTGCATCGCATTCTTTCTGAAATTCCACTTCTTCTCCATCTGTTTTGTCACGGTAAACTACATTGTCTACAATTTTAGTCAGACTCACTGTTTCCTCTTGCTGTAGTTCGTATGCAAATGTATTGGTTAAAATCTTTGAATCTTCCATTTCATTTTGCACCACAGTAACTTGATTTGCTGAAGGTATCAGATGCATTCCTGTAAATACTTGCTGTTTCGTACTTAATGTACTTCCATGCATAGACAAGAAATCTTTCTCCTGTGCAACTTTCTCACAATCCCAAAAATTCTTTTGTCTGGATTGGTGAATGATAGAATAATCCATTCCTGCATCCATTTTTAATGTTCCTGCAAAATTCAAAGCCTTTACAGTAATTTTCTGTACTCCGATATGCGCATTTACCATAGACAAAAATCGTTCAAATGTTATCTCTACTTCTTTTCCTGTCTGTGTAATCCATACAAAACTTCTTGTAAGAACTCCTGTCTTCATATCTAGTACTCTTTGAAAATTACGGATATTTGATTTATTCGTATCTAAATACTCACCCTCAATTGAAATTCTTGTGTATAACCAATCTACACAATTTACCATAAATTCTGTCTGGTCAACAATTCCCTTATAGGAAGAACCCTCTAATTTTTCCGCTTCATATACGCCATTAAAGTAGCTTCCTACAAGTGTATCTCCTGAATATCCTTCTTCCTGATATCCACGAACACCCATATATTCATTTCCCAAAGAAAATATGGACTCTGCCACTTGGCTATAACTCTTATCAAATCCATCTTCAATCACTTTCCATGAATCTGTCTTAAAATACTTATCTGCTATCTTTCCCATGCTGTCCTCCTTCTATCCTTTTACCGCGCCTGCAGTTGCACCATCGGTAATCTGTTTTTGGAATACTGCGAATAATATAGTTGGAGGTATAATTGCGAATAATGCTGCACGTAATACACTAACTGCATCGGTTGGCGTATCATTGAATGAGAACAATTTTACCATAACGGTTTCCTTGCCTGAACCATTTAACACAAGGTATGGTAATAAGAAATCTGACCAAGCAGCTGTGATTGCAAAGATAACAACTACCATAATAATTGGCTTGGATAATGGTATCATAATACTGCTAAATACTTTCAATACGCCTGCTCCATCAAGTTTTGCCGCCTCCAAAAGTTCCTTTGGTATCTCTTGAAAGAATTCCTTGAAAAGAATGACATAGAATGCATTGGCACCAAATGCTAACCATAGTGGCAAGAACGAACTGCTTAGTCCTACCATGTTTATGTTTCGAAATACGGCAACAATGCTTGTTGTTGCAGGTATTAATAAACTCCACATAACTAAACCAAATGCTACCTTATATCCCTTTGGACGCAATATTGCAAAACCATATGCTAGTAAACCATTAAAAATCACTGCAAATACAACACTACCCGCCACGCTAATTAACGAATTCATATAATATTTCTGGAATTTTAGAGCATTCCATGTTGTTTTTATTTTAGAAAAGTCAAACTTTTTCGGTAAGATGCTTACCTCTCTTGTAAACTCCTTAATGTCTTTAAAACTAGCTAGGAATACCCATATAACAGGAAATATACTAACTAATACGAAGGCAAAACAGAGAATCATAATTAGAATACATAAAATCTTTACTTTTGTGGAGCGAACATCATATCCTCTAATTACACCGTCTTTTTTATCTTCATACTTATTAAAAAACCAGCCTTGCTTCTTTTTTACATTCTTTTTACTCATTCCTGTCACCTCCTATTCCTCAGATGATTTTGTAAGCTTCATATATAATCCACTTAATATTATCAATATAATACAAATCATAACCGACAATGCCGCTGCTGCTGGGAAATTAAAGTCTCTAAATGCATACTGATACATTAACATCATTAGTGATACACTTGCACCATTTGGTCCGCCATTCGTCATTACCATCGGTTCGTACATAATCTGGAACACGGAGATAACCTGAAGAATCAACATTGTTTTTGCAATTCCACCTACACTTGGTAACGTAATATGACGAATTCGTTTCCAAATAGTAGCTCCGTCCATTGTTGCTGCTTCATATAAGTCTGGACTGATTCCACTAATATTCGCCATATAAATCAGTGCCGTTGAACCCGCTCCCTTCCATGTCATTGTAATAATAATTAATGGAATGGTCCATTTCGGATTGGTTAGCCATGCTTGCGCATCAACACCTATTTTAGACAACAAGATATTAAGTACACCTGATTTTCCTGGAATAAAGAAATAACTCCAAATCCACACAGTTGCTAATCCTGGAACGATATTCGGAAAGTACACTCCTGTTCTAAAAAACCCTTTCAAATGTACGGTTTCCGATATTACTATACCTAAAATAATAGGTACTATAAATCCAATTACTAAAGACCATAATGTATATGAAAATGTATTTTTGAATGCTTTCGCAAATGTGGGATTTTTTAGTACCTTTATATAATTTTCAAATCCAACAAAACTCTTTATTTCATATCCAACTGCACTATGAAGTGAAAGTCTAATATTTTCTACAAGTGGTTCCCATACAAAGAAAGCAAACAAGATAAGTGTAGGCAACATTACTAACCAACCTATCATATCACTCTTTTTCCATTTCACTTTACCCTTCACTGCCAGACACCTCCTTGACGCGTTTGAATTCTTTATAGTGTTTCTATTTTTTCATTTGTCATGTAACTATTTATGTGCTGTTGCAATATACATTCTGACTACGTTATATTGTGATAGGCCTCACATACTATCTCAACATATGGCAGAGAAATTATATTTTGCAACAGCTTTTCTTACTTATTCTTAATGCTTTAAAACTACGTTACGTAAACTACTTTTTGTATTGCTCATCTAATAAAACTTGATAGTTACTGTTTGCTTTTTCTAAAAGAGTTGCTACATCGGCATTCTTATCGGTAAGTACTGCCTGCATTACATTTGTTAATGCTTCATACATATCTTGTGTTAAACCTGGTTCTTCTACACGTAAACCATCAGTAGATGTAGCGTCAAAGTAAGACCCAAACATCTTGGCATCTACGTTTTGATATTCTTTTACTACGCTAAGTTGTGCATCAATATAGGCTTGATCTGTCCAGCATGGGAATGGTTGAATTACAGGAACACCATTATCAACTCTTGTTTGTGCATCTGCCTTTAAGCCTGCAATAACATTGTCATTAACTTCTGGAGCTTTACCCATGATTTCTAAGAAATCAAGTGCTGCATCAATTTCTTCTGGTGTTGCATCCTTAGAGAACATATATGGTGTACCACCGTATAAAGAGAATTGACCACCATCTGCTGCTGGGATTGGACAAATTGCTACTTTATCAACTGGTAAGCCGTTTACTTGTGTAGGTTGTGCTATCGCATCATTTGCTCCAATATACATTGCTGCGTTACCTGTTCCAAGTTGAGTAAATCCAGTTCCCCAATCTTCATTCGTTGGGTTTGCTGTTAATACATCATAATCCCACTTTAATGATTTCACATATTCCATTGCTTTGATTGCTTCTGGTGAATTTAAGTTTGCTGTATATGTACCGTCTTCGTTTGGTGTACATAATGTTGCACCGAACGCCCATGCGATATTTGAGAAATGCCATCCACCTGCATTATCTTTTGCAAGTAGGCAAAGTCCTGCAGAACCTGTTTTCTCTTTGATTGTCTTTGCGGTTTCAGCAAGTTCCGTCCAAGTTTTTGGATAGATTGGATAACCATCTGCATCAACAAGACCAGCTTCTTCGAATAGTTCAACGTTCAACATAAGGCCAAGTGCATATCCATCTCTAGGAATACCATAAACTCTTCCATTCTCATCAGAAAGTAATTCTCGAATCGCTGGATTCATCTTATCTAACCAACCACGTGCTACTAATTGATCTGTAATATCTGCTACTGCTTCTGCCTTAATTAATTTTTGAGGTTCTGTAAACCATGTTTCAAAAATAGTTGGACAATTTCCAGCTTGCACTCGTGGCATAAATGTATTTGACTCATATTTAAAATACGCAGGTTTATATGTTACATTCGGTTTTTCTTTTTTCATTGTTTCAACATAACCCTCAAACACTTTGATATTATCTGTAAGTGTATCCTCTGGCCAAATACCAAGTGTTACCGTTACTGGCTGTGCTGTTGGCTCTGTTGTTGTTTCATCTTTTGCAACATCCTTTGTTGTATCAGCAGTGTTCGTAGTATCATTCACTGTTGTAGGTGTTGTGTTCTTTCCCCCTTGGTTATCATTCTTTTGACAACCTACCATTAAGTTTGCAGCCATTGTTGCAACAAGTACTGCGCTAAGTAATTTCTTGTTCTTTCTCATAAATCTTCTCCCTTCAAACATTGGTTTTAAAGTTCACGTTATGCCTTCTTGCGTAATAAGTTATTCGTAAATTAATCCCCTTACGAAATACCCACTAGTTTTGCAATCTTTTCATGTACTAGTTTTACAATAGGTTTAACGTTAAACTAATAATAACACTAGTGATTTTGTTTGTCAAGTAACTATTTTTTATTATTTTTCTGTTGCTTTTGTATAGATTACATAAAATCTATTCAAGATTTCCCTATTATCATTCTCTCTTCCCGTAATTTATTGCTATTCTTCTTCTTTTCCCTTGCAAAACACACCCTGTTTTGGATTGTTATTTACAATACTTTTACTATAGTTCTCCTTGTTTTTGTGATATTTGAGCTATTATTTTGCTATATCTAGTTTAACGTCACACCTTGTAGTACTAGTACTCTATTTCAGTACAACACATTTCTTGCTTTGTGTCTGTATTCGATTTGTCCATCAAGCAGAAAGAGCAACCACTTATTCCGTGATTGCTCTTTCTGCAAGTTTCTATGAAGCGATATAGGAACTGATACAATTCCAAAAAGTTATCCTATAGGATGAAAGAAATCTACATTCCCAAAAACTGCACATATTCCTGTATAGTCATAAGTGGCATAGAAAGTTGTTCCTGCGTTGTTTCACACACTTCACCTACTGTAGCCATCTCATAACCAGCTTGCTCTACTACATTCAGGTATTCTGCTACCACTTCTTGTACAGATTCTTTTTTGGTTTTTAATAGCTTCCCACAATTTCGGTAAATTTCTAAGCTTGGATTACAGCAAGAAAATGCTGCTTTAATAATTGCAAAATTATTTTCCCCTGGAAACCCACAATTCGAAATTGCTACATACTTCTGTACTCGTTTCTCTGAGTCAATCATATCAAAGTTGCCTTCACTCTGTGTAATCAGTGGACTCTTTAGTGGCACCAATCTATCCACAAAGTTCTTGAGAAGTGCCGTCATATTCCACGAATATACTGGTGAACCAAAGCAAACCACATCTGCTGACTGGTAGGCACGAAGTAGCTTTTCCATATCATCATGCATCACACACTTTCCAGGCGATTGAAACCAACAGGCAAAGCACCCTTGACACTGATTAATCTTGTATTCAGACAATTGATAATTTTCCACCTGCGCTCCACCACGTTTTGCACCATTTAAAAACGCTTCTATAATACGGTTCGTAGCACTATTTACCCCTGCTGGACTACCGTTAAATGCTATAAATTTCATCTAAAAATCCTCCTATTTCTTTTCTATCATTATATAGGATATCAGGAATTTAACGCAATCAACGCTCCGTAGAGTTTACAGGTCAATAACAATTTCTTAAACTCATTATTTCTTGATAACAAGCAGTTTATTTCCACCCTTTTGGAACTCGTATTCTGTGTCTCGAATCTCTACTGTATACTTTTCTTTAAAGTATTGAATTACATCTTGAATCATTTCAGAATCCTCTCCTGCTAAGTCGAGTAATGGAAAAATTCTTACTTCCTTGCAAACTCGAAGCATCTCTGAAATTGCTTGAATATGAAAATCATATCCAAGAGCCGTATACATTAATAGAAAGTGTGAACTTAATCCAATATCAAATGTATTATCTTCTATCGATAGCCCTTCTGGTAACTCATGATATATGTATCGTTTTTCTTGCTTTCCTTTTTCATAATCTTCTAAAAACACTTTCATGGCAGACATACGGATATCCTCAAGCTCGTCCAAATTCTTTATATTTGTCCACACAAAGCTATCTGTATTCTCCTCCATCTGTTTCATAACTGTAACTCTTGTTTCTTCAATTCGTTGTTGCAATTGTTCTTTCGTAAATTGATAAATGGGATCAAATGAAGTAACGGAATATCCCTTTTGTGTTGCTTCATAATTGAAACTTGCTGGTCCGTCACCGAAACCCGCTATCTTCTTTGAGATATCACTCTCATCTAGTTGAAACATCATCTGATATTCTTCTAAATTTCTCCCCCATGGTACTACGTTGTTTAATTGAAATGCCATTTTAAATTCTCCCCTTTCTAAATTTATACAGAGTATCATATCACAGTGGGGACAAAAAATAAACTACTTTTTCCAGTCTTCCACACATTCCGCTCATAATTCGCTCATTAAAATGAGTGAATTAATGAGCGGAATATATAACAGAAAAAGCCGAATGATTTCCCTGCTTGAAAATCATTCGACTCCTATTTAGAAATATTTATTTTACAGTAACTTTGCAGGTAGCCTTTTTACCATTTGCTGTTGTAACAGTAATTGTTACGCTTCCTTTCTTCACTGCAGTAACAACTCCGTTTTTGTCCACAGTTGCTACTTTCTTATTAGAGCTACTCCAAGTAATCTTATCCGTTGCATTCGCACTCAATGTTGCCACTAACTGTTGATAAGCACCTACTTTAAGAGAAAGAGTTTTCTTGTTTAGCTTTATACTTGTGGCTTTCTGTGTTGCTTTTACAACTGTTACTTTACAAGTTGCCTTCTTACCACTGGCAGTTTTCACCGTAATTGTTGCTGTTCCAGTTTTTACTGCTGTTATCTTTCCTTTTTTATCAACTGTAGCAATTTTACTATTTGAAGAACTCCATGTAACACCATCTGTTGTATCTATCGGCAATATTGTTGCTGTTAATGTTATACTACTTCCTTTTTTCAAGTTCATCTTTTGAGTTATGAATACTTTCGATGCTGGAACAGTAACAGTAACCTTACAAGTAGCTTTCTTGCCATTAGCAGTTGTCGCTGTAATTGTTACACTTCCTGTTTTAATGGCTTTAACTACACCCTTGCTTACAGTTGCAATTGAAGTATTGCTTGACTTCCATGTTACAGCAGCATCAACACTATTCGCTGGTGTTACATTTGCAGTTAACGTGTATGTTTTTCCTTTTACGATTTCTACCGTTGTTTTATTGAGCTTAATTTGTTCCGCATGTATTTCCTTTGGTTCATTTGTTCCACCTGAGCTATCTGTTCCTCCTGCACCATTTGTTCCACCTGAGCCATCTGTTCCTCCTGCGCCATTTGTTCCACCTGAGCCGTCCGTTCCTCCTGCGCCATTTGTTCCGCCTGAGCCGTCCGTTCCACCTGAGCCATTTGTTCCGCCTGAGCCGTCCGTTGTATTATCTTTAATTTGAGCGATACTTTCTGTTTGCAATATTCTGCCACAAACCGTACACTCCTTATGTTTGCTTCCACTGCTTTGTGTTGTTGCCTGTTTGTCAATAATCCAGTCACTCTCTACATGTGATGCTATATCTGCCTTTTCACCACAAGTACAAGTATGCCAGTGGTCTTGGGCATCACTTGACCATGCTGTATCATAGTTATGCTCGCTATGTAGCTCCATAGTACCGTCTGCTTTTACCATCACTAGTAAGGACTTGCCATCTTTACTAAGTTCTATTGGACAATCGTATTTCACACCATCTAATTCTACAGTTACGGTATGATTTCCCAAAAAGGCTCTAGTTGAATAGATTCCATCACTATTTGTTGTACCACTTTCGTTTGTCCACCATTCATCATATACTAAATCCATCCATGCTTGACCGTTTGGTTTTAGATTAAAGTCTTTATCAAACATTGCTGCTTTTGGCTGATACATACAACCTTCCCAGAATCCCCATGTAGTGATAGATGTTACTGCTTCTTCACTAAATACTGCTATCATGAAATCTCTTGTAAATTGTGCTTGAAGCTCAGCATCATCATCTTCATAAGTAAATTCTGTAATCTCAATTTCTTTTCCTAACGTAGAAAAACGATCTATTATATTAATTATTTCCACTGGGGAGATTAAACTAACATGTCCTTGAATTCCGATCGTTGTCATTGGAGCACCATTATCTACTAAATATTTGCAAAGATTATAGTGATAATCTTGATGACCAGAATCTCTTGATAAGATACCATAATCATTGTAAGTTAACTTCGCTTCTGGATCAGCATCATGAGCATCATTAAACCAATCAACCAATGCATCATATCCGCCCAAACGATCTGACCAGTCATGAGCTGTCATGTTCTCATTAACAACATCCCAATTGTAGATCTGTCCTTTGTATTTATTCACATAAGTTTCAATGTGATTTTTTGTCCATTCTCGAAGTGCTGCTATCCCATCGGCGGTGTTTGCTGTCAATACTGATTTATTTGGCAAGTCAGTTTTAATTCCATACATATCTACGTTATTTAAACGGCTATCCTGTCCATAGATAAGTACATGTCCACGAACATCAATGTCCCTCTGACTAAAATGACTTAGCCAATTATCAACCTCTACCTGACGGTTTGCATCGGTAATGTAATTGCTCTTTAATGCATTTTCAAAGCCTGCTCGATTATGTGCAATTTGGTCAAATGCATCTATATACTTTTGCTTTGTTGTTTCAGACATTTTACTGTAATCATCTACATTAACAATCGTACCAAAACCAAATTCATGGCGAGTCTGCTCTACACTTACTTTAGCATCTTCAATTGCTACTCCTTGTTCATTAACAACTTGAACGGAAACATCAGCTTTTCTTATCTCCTCAATACGTTCTAAGGCATCTTTTCTCCACTGAGCATCTTCTTCGATACCCGCATACGTTTTCTTCATTACTGGGAATTCTTCTATAGCAAATTCCTTTCCGAAATTAATTACACATACATCGGCAATTTCTAACTCTTGAACTGCATTTGCTAGTTGGAATACCCACGTACCATCTTTCGAATCACTAGAAGCTGCTGGCGCTGCAACTGCTCCAAAGAATTGAACCCAATCATCCTCATCATCGGCATTGATATAGCTAGTTATATCAAAGTTAGTAGATGCACTACGATCTGGTCTGATTCGTGTATTCGTTGTAACAAACATTGCTTCTTTATTTGTTACCGAACTAATGCCTCTTATTTTACAGGTAAAGAATAAAATATCATCTTTTGCTATTTTCTTTGTTTTATCAAAGTTAAAGTAAACCTGTGCATTCCATGCCAATGCTCCTAACTCTGTTGATTTTACATAAAGTGCTTTGCTAAAACTTTGATTACTTACGTCTACTTGATTTACAATAAAGTTTCCAGCATTGATATTTCCTTGATATTCCACTTCATATGCACCTGCTGATGTAATTTCAGGGTAGGTAACAAGTTTTCCTTTTCCCTCATTGTACATCTGTAGGATTTCTGCGTATGTGTAAGAATTAAGCTCCTTATCTCCTCCAGAACCACCAGAATTATCATCAGGGTTATTTTTTGGTACACCAGTTACATCTTCTGGCATCAAGTCAGTGGAAACTTTGAATGCATCCTGACCTAGATTAAGAACCATTACATCAGCAATTTCTAATTGTTGTATTGCACCTGCAAGTTGGAAAATCCATGCTCCGTCTTTATCGCTTCGCGAATTTACTGTAGATACCATTGAACCATATAACTGCACCCACTCATCTTCTCCAGCGCCTGCTTCATAACCTCTAAAATCAAATTCCTTAGATGTGTTATCATAATCTGGACGAATTCTTGTCTTTGCTGCTACATACATTGGATCGGTATTTGTCTCTGAGCTGATTGCCTTAACTTTACAACTAAAAAACAAAATATCTCCGCTTTTTATTTCCTTAGTTTTGTCTAACAAATAAGTCAATTGAGCATCATATGCGTTTGATGAACTAGCAGTTGTCGTTACCCTAAGTGCCTCATTAAACTCTTGACCAGTCACAGTTACCTTTTCAACTTTAAAAGTGTCATTACTCATTGGACTTGACGCAGCACTGTAGTATGTAGGTCCATTCTCAAGCGTATCATAATTTACCTTCTCACCTTTTCCCTCTTGGTACATCTGCATCATTTCATCAAATGTATATACTGTCGGTACTTCTGCTGCTTTTAGGTTTGATAATGGTAAACATGTAATCAGTAAAACAATTGATAATATACTTGAAATTATTCTTTTCATCGACATTATTTTCTTCATAGAACCTCTCCTCTTATATGTATTATTGCTCTAATTTTTTAAGTTCCAAATAGAATTTTTGTAATACTGCAAATGCCATCTTTCTATATTTCTTGTCTGCAGAACACAATCCTTTTCGATTGTAATATTTCTGAATAAAGCTTGTTCTACGTGGGCAACGGAAGTCATATAGAATCCATGGTGTCATGCCTTTGATATAACTGATCTTCTCTAGCGTTTCCAATTGTTGCTCATAAACATATGCCTGACATTCCTCAGTACCTTTGTCCGTAATTGTTCCATGGTGCTCTGGCAAGGCATCTGCACCAAACTCTGTAATGATAACTGGTTTCTTTGGGTTACTATTCGCCATTAACTCTGGTAGCTTTTCAAAATCTGGTGTGTACCAACCACAATATTCATTGATACCAATCACATCGAGATATTCAATCAAACGATCTGCAATCACATTTTTTTCACTATCAACTAAACAAGCTGCCGATACCAATCTGGTTTCATCCTCTTTATGAGCACACTGAGCCAATCTGCTCATAAAACTTAATCGTTCATCTGTATCTGCATTTTCATTTCCTACCGACCAGATAATAACACTTGCACGATTCCAGTCACGGTTTATTAACTCTAGTAACTGATTGCTTGCATCTTCATACGTTTTGTCGCGTTCAAAACGGATAGCCCAGTATACCGGAATCTCTTCCCATAAAAGCATACCCATCTCATCAGCAAGCTTAGCCATCTTTTCGTGATGAGGGTAGTGTGCAATTCGCATAAAGTTACAACCCAATTCCTTGGCAATTTTTATATTTTCAATTCTTTCCTCATCCGTTAATGCCTTACCATTTTCAATACTTTCTTCATGACAACTGATACCTCGTAAGAAAAGCGGCTTTCCGTTTAATACAATGTCTCTCCCCATTACTTTAATTTCTCGGAAGCCAATATTGTCACTAACCGTATCTTCTAAGCATGTAGCTGTCACTGTATATAACTTTGGCTCATCTGGTGACCACAACTTTGGTTCTGCTTCTATTACTACCATACCAATACCATTTTCAATTGCAATCTGTTCCTTAATTCCTAGTTCCTTAATTGTAAACTCTGCTGTTGTAGTAATTTGCTTTGATAGTTCTACCTTCACACTGATATTTCCATATGTACCATCTGGTACAAGTGCTACACGGAATGTTTTAATATGTGTGTTTGGCAAGCGAATTAATTCGATGTCACGATAGATACCACCATAGTTAAACCAGTCCGTATTTTCCGTTGGCACTTGTTCTGCTCTTCTCGTACTATCAACAACAAGAATCATACGGTTTTCTTTTTTTAATGCTTCGGTAATATTAAAATATGCTGGTGTAGAGCCACCTCGATGCATTCCCACATATTCACCATTCAAAAACACTCGACATAAATAGTTAGCAGCTCCGATCTTTAAAACCACTTCCTCTTCTGCCTTTATATCAAAAGAGAATTTCCTTGTAAAAACCATGCTGCCATCATATATTAAGTATTCTTTTGCTACGGTATTCCAACACGATGGGAGCTGCATAGTCGGCCACTCATCAAAGGAATAATCTAATGGAAATGTATTGCCACTCTCATCATAATACCTCTCCTTAAACCATTGCTGTCTTAAACAAGTATCATATTGGTCAACAGCATATTGCCATTCACCATTTAACAACTCTTTTTTTCTGCCACCATCAAACACCATAGTTCCGACATTGGCATGTTTTCCTTCATACTGCTCGGTATAGTCTTCTAGATGAATGTCTGACATATAAATTTTAGGTTTATCTGTATTCATACTTATACTCCATTTCTATCTTGTAAGTCTTGTCTTGTTCATAAGGTAACAGCTCGTTTTCATATGGAATGCCATCAACACAAAGTTTATTTTCATTTCCTCGTATTATCGTAATCTGATAGATAGCATCTCGATATCTTTTTTCACAAGCTACTTTCTTCCAGTCATGTGGTAAACATGGTTGTATCTTGATTCCATCAACAGTTGCTTTTACACCAAGCAATTCTTCGATTAACAGCATTAACATCCATGCCACCGTACCTGTTCCATAATGTCTACTTGATCTACCAAAATTGGCGGAGTCCTTTAAACCATAATAATAGTTTGCAAGATAAATTGGTAACTGCGTATTCATTTCTGGAGGATTGTTCGGATTTGTCGGAAGGGTTTGCCATAATGTCTCATAAAGACCATCACCACTACCGATTCGTGCTTGAGCATAAGCTAAAAACATGGATGCATGGCAGTATACCGAACCGTTTTCTGTTGTTCCTGATTTCTTCACACTGATACGTCCCCAGTGTTCATCCCATGCTTCAAATGGTGGATATAATAGTAATGGTCCAAATGGTGTCGCCAAATTACTTTGAATCGTTTCCATCAAGATTTTCGTTCTATGCTCGTCCGCTACCCCAGACATAATCGCCCAAGACTGCGTATTAAGAAACAAACGATCTTCCTCACTTCCAAGCAACGTTCCATCATCATGGATAGCAGCGGCATACCATTTCTCACACCAAGCTGATGTGTTAATTGCTACTTTCATCTTAGCTATCGCTTGAGATATCTCATCATAACCTTCTCTATCTACAGCTTCAAGATAAGGAAGGAATAACTTTGCTGCATAGACAGTAGCCATAGAAAGCCATACGGATTCGCCTTCTCCATCCCTTCCAGCTCCATTCATTGGGTCGTTCCAATCACCATCACCAATGAGGCAAAGACCGTGTTTACCCACATTTTTGGTCAAATAAATAAGAGCCACTTTTAAATGCTCCCATACACTGCCACAACTTCCGTCTGCATATCCTATTTGTCTCTCTAGTAGCTCCCTGCTTCCACACTGACGAATTAACGCCTCTGTGCAAATCACTAACCAAACTGGCCCATCGGTATGTGTTAACAGACATAGCCCTCTCGGAGGTGCTCCAGTTGTGTCATGCCACTGTTGAATAAATCCATTCGAATTCTGTAATTTCATTACGTCTAAAATATATGTTTCTGCTTTTTCAGGTTGAATCATTGCATATCCTAGTGCATCTTGAAGCTGATTTCGTACAGGGCAATAAGAACTGCCTCGATTCTGTCTGGTCAACAGAGTGATTTGTTTCTTCAACCAGTAATTTCCGAATGCATTCAGGTTCTTATCTGGAGTTTCAAGATAGAATCCTGCTATTGCCTCTTTCCAGTAACTGTCCGTTTCTGCTTCTGCTTGTTGAATCGCCTTCTGATCAAATACATCTTTTCTAGCAATTATCTCTGCTTTGTCAAGTGCTGCTCCTGCTTCCAGATGCAATGTAACCTTTTCTCCTGCTGGAATCGTTATATCGAATGAAAATGCTCCACAGAAGTCTTCTGCTTCACCTTTTATTCCACTTAGTTTTCCGTTTTTAACTCCATCAGGAATTGCGTTTTCTCCTTGATTGCCAAAGAAACGCATCTTACTCATCTCACAAGAATTTGGTGTTTGACTAGGAAAAACGTAATAATATGCTTTTTGTGTCTCTACTTTTTCTTTTTCCTCATACAACGTATGGTATGGAAATGCATACTTTACAATCACTTCTGCATCTGCATCATAAACACATTCACCACCCATTACACCATGATCATCAAATCCAAATATGGAATATAATGATATTTCTCTTGCTTCATTTCCTGCGTTATATAGTGTTACTGACCATATCTCACGACTCTCGTTTGGTGTAACCATTACCTGAATGCTTGTCTCAATTCCTTGCTGTCTAGATTTCAATTCCGTTGTCCAAATGCCATGGACACAGGAATAGGAATCTGGCTTTTTTGCTAATGGTATATAATTAGGATTCCATACTTCACCAGATTCCCTGTCGGCTAGATAAAAATAACGATAATCACTGATACATTTTCTTCTGTTATAATCCTCTACTAGATAACCAGCACCTTGTAAAGTCTGACTGACTTCCAGATAATATGAATCATTATACAAGCAATTGCTCCAAGGTGCTGGTGTCAATGGTGTTACAATTTCATACTTCTTTCCATCCTCTATGAATCTTCCGTATTCCATATGGTTTACACCCATGCATATCACAAGCTTGCTTGTGATACTGCCCAAATAAATACAGTTGAAAGAATCAACAAAATGCATGGGCTCCTTTACTTTTATTTTCTTTCAACTTTACTCTTATGCTCTACATTTTTACTGCACCTTCAGTGACACCAGCGATTACCCATTTACTAGTTAATACATATACTACAACTACTGGTATGATGGACAAGCCAGCTCCGGCTAATAGCAGACCCCATTCCGTTGCCGCCTCACCAGTAGAATCCTTTAATGCAATAACAGCTACTACTAATGGTTGAATCTTAGTGTTGGTAAATGTCATAACATATGGCCAGAAGAAATCATTCCAGATACGGTTAAAGAAGATAACTGAAAATGTTCCTATCATTGGCTTTGCTAATGGAACTCCAATAAAGAAGAAACGTTGATATAAACTACAGCCATCTAAGGAAGCTGCTTCATCAATTGCTTGTCCTTGGCTTCGAAAATATGCTTCAAAAATAAATACTTCCGCTCCTGCTGTCGTTACTGTTCCTAAAATTATTGATAATCGAGTTCCCATGATTCCCATGGAACGGATAATTTCTAATTTAGGATACAAAGTCATCGGTCCTAATGCCACAAACATTGTTGCCAGTATTAAAAAACGAAGCACTTTCTTTCCTGCAAAATCTTGATGAGCTAGACAAAATCCTAATACACATACATTAAACATAGATATTACAGTTCCTACAGTCGCATAGATAGCACTATTTCCTATATACGCGAAAAAGTTTGCTTCTTTAAAGGCTCTAACATAATTACTCCATACCACTTTTTTAGGAAAAAAGCTGCTTCCCGTCAAAAGCTCTGACACGGGTTTTAATGAGCCCATAATACTGAACAAAATCGGGAATATTACAATGATACTGACTAGGATTAAAAAGACATATATCCCACCTGTTTTTATTTTTTTTATGTTTTTTCTCATATTCACGACCTCAATCATATTGCATTTTTTCAGTTATCGTATTATAGATTGCCGTTATAATTCCAACAATGACAGCTGAGACAACAGCTACTGCTGCACCCATTCCATACTGTGCTGTTGTTCCACTTGGGAAGAATAAGTTGTAGATATACATAAAGGTAAGTTCTGTTCCGTGATTTGGTCCACCCTTAGTCAACACAAAATAGGAACCCATAGCTTTCAAACAACCTACTAGAGAAAGCATAATTATTACCTGACTCATTCTTGACATCATTGGTATTGTTATGTAAAACAATCGTTGCGCCTCGTTAGCTCCATCTATGCTAGCACTTTCATACACATCTTTTGGAATATTTGTTAATCCAGCAATGAAAAACAACATATTTAAACCAAAATAAATCCATGAGTCAGCTAAGATACCAATTAAAAAGGCACTGTTTTTATTCGCCAAAAGTGAAAAATTCTGAGTGATTACTCCAAGTTGGCTCAAGTACTTTGTTAAAATACCGTTAAATGGATTTAACATAATACCAAATACCATAAAGATTGCAAAACTCGGTAAAATCTGTGGCATGTAAAACAATGTTTTAAAGAAGTTTCGTCCTTTTACTTTGCTAGTTACTAATAACGCACAAGCAAATGACAGAGGAATTTCAATTAATGTCTTTATTACTGCATATCCTAACGTTCTTCCCCATGATGACCAATAGACTGCAAAGGGATTTCCCGATTCACTGAAGATGGCTTTAAAATCAAATATTTTTTTGAAGTTATCGAAACCTACGAATATCGGAATTGTAGTTCCATCATAATTATACAAACAATATTTTAGTGCCCATATAATTGGGTATATTCCCATTACCAAAAACAAAATCAATGTAGGTGTTAGAAGGAGGTACGTTGGTACACTCCTCCTTAATTTTTTTTTCCTGTCTGAACGTTGATTTTGTTTACTGGCAGTCAAAGCATATTCTTTTTTTCCAGTTTTCATATTCATCACATTCCACTTTCTTAATTCTGTAATGCTTTCCATTCATCAGCAGTTAAGTATTTTATATTTTCAGCTTGGATTGGCTTAGTTGGATCAAAGTTTTCAATTGACATAATTTTTCCTTGGAAACCAATCTGTGCATCTGATACATCAGATTTCTTTTCATCAATTTTAGCTTGATCATAAAGCCCTGTATTATAGCGAGTAGATAAATCAGCTAACGTACTATCAATATCCATATCTGGAACAGAAATAAGATATGCCATTGTTGTTGCCTCACTATCACCTGTAATTTGAACCCCTAGATTAATGCTAGATACCTGTACCATATCCTCGCTTGGACTATAGCTAACCCATTGTGGATAAGCAGACTCTGGTTTGCTTTTAGCAGCTTCTAAAGCCCATGGTAATACAGACATATCTGTAGCCTTAGAAAGTAATTCTGATTGATAGTCTTCGCTTAACATAAACTCTACAAATTTAGCCGCTGCTTCTTTATGCTTACTAGATGATGACAACATATAGTTTGCTTGATCACGTAAACACATTGCACCTTTATTCTCTCCGCTCATTGCAGTTGGCCAATCAAATACATCCCAATCACAAGTTGCTTCAAATTGATCATTAATGGCTGCACAATCCCAAGAAACAGATGGAATAATTCCAATACGACCCGCAGCAAAATGTGCTCTAAGGCTATCATTATCTAATGTTTCTGCTCCTGGGAACGTAATTCCTTCTGCAATCATCGTTCTAAACATTTCGATATATGGTTTCATATAAGTAAAGTCATAGGCATTTTTTTGGAAATCATAACCCATTTTATAAAATCCTTCATAAGCACCAATTGGTTCTACAATATATGGAACAGCCGAACCAGTACCAGCACTGCTTAAACCAAATCCGTAGTAATCTCCATTTCCTGCTTCAGTAATCTTCTTTGCACATTCATACACTTCATCCCAAGTTGTTGGTAATTCGGTAATTCCTGCTGCATCAAATAGATCTTTGTTATAAGCCATCTTGTAGGTTTTAGCACCCCATACAAAAGCATATGTATTCCAATCGCCACCTACTTCAACCTTATAAGTATATGGGTCGATTTTTGCTTTGAAATCATCTGATAAATAGTTATCCCATGGCTCAATCCAGCCATTGCTTAATGCTTCTGTTAAATCATTTACTCCATGAAGGACATCTGGTGCTTGACCTGATAGAATAGCTGTTTTTAATGCTGTTTGCCATTCTCCAGTTTTTAATACCACTTCTACTGTTATATTGTCTTCATTCGTTTGATTAAATTTCTCAACCATTGGTTCAATAACGCTCATCGAACCAGATGTCCATGTAAAGTATTGAATTGTTACTGGTTTCTTTTCCGTCGTTGTTTTTTCTGTTGTTTCTGTTTTTGTCGTCTCGCTTGCTGATGTGTTTGCAGTATTGCCTCCATTCGCATTATCTGTTTTTCCACATCCCCATAGCATCGTAACCGCTGTTACTACTGCCAATATCGCACTGAGTTTTCTTTTTTTCATTATCTATATCCTCCTTGTTTTGTTGATAAGCTAAGTTTAGCAGACCTCAATGTCAAAAACTTATGCTGGAGGTTTAAAAACTTCCACTTTGTTGTTCAATACTTATTTTTCATAATATTTCTTATACACTTGTGACAGATAGCGACCATCTTTATAGCCTAGCATTAAAGCAATCTGATTCAGATTATACGTTCCGGCATCTATCATTTCCTTTGCCTGCTCCATCTTTACACGTACAACATAATCCTTAAAATTTTCCCCACTTTCCTTAAACAGAAAACTCAAGTAATTTGGACTGACATAGACACTATCTGCCACGGTTATTAGCGATACATCTTTCGAAATATTCTGCTTAATGTATTTTTGCGCCTTTTCAATAATACCTTCATTGCGGAGAATGCGATTCTGATTAATATCTTCTGTCAGACGAATAACAACCATACTAACCTTGTTCTCCAACTCACTCAAGGTTGTACAATTCATTTTTCTCCGTAAATCTTCCGATAAACCTTCCAGTTCAAGAAGTAAGTTACTCTCACCATCAACTGCCTTGATTCCCATAAATCGAAGTAAGTAGCTAATAAAAGCAGTAATTTTTTCAAATATAAATTCTTGTCCCAATGCTGAAAACTGTCCTAACAACTGGAAATATTGCTCCATTTGCTGATTCACTCCAACAATATCTCCAGCCTTAATACACTCTGCCAGTTCCTCTTCCTTGCCCAGCAGTATCAACCAATCTTTATGATCTTCTTTTTCAATATCACCGATGTAGATAACACTTCCCTGTCCCATAAAGAAACGATAAGCAAGTGCATCCTCTGCTTCCTTATAGACCTTTGACAAATATCGAATGTTCTTGACAAATCTTCCGATTCCCAGACTTACGAAATGCCCTGTTCTAGCTACCATTTCCTTTTGTATTCGTATCGCTTTCCCCTGTAGATAAGGCAGAATCTCCTTTGCAGATAGATTCTCTGGATAGTTTAAGATAATTACCATTCGGTCTTTTAAATCTTCAAATACAACACATTGGTATTCTTCCCGTACAATCTCATAGCAGAGTTCTCTAAGCTGCAACATGGCAATTCTCGACTGCATCCGTTTTTCTGCTTCCATATCCATCTCGCATAGTAAGACAGCAATATTTTTCGTATCTAAATCAATGTTTAAAAATTCAAATTGTCCTTGGATATGTTCCTCTTCATATTCCATTCCAACTAAAAGTTGATTCATGTACTGTTCTCGCAGAATTGGAGTACTTTGCTCTAATTTCTTCTGTAGTCGCTCCTCCTCCGCTAGTCGTTTTCGCTCTGTTTCTATTTCATCACATACTTTTGATAATACTTCAATTAACTTTTCGATTTTTGCTGGCTTCAACAGATAATCACTGGCTTTATACTGCATTGCCTTCTTTACAAATTCAAATTCTTCATGACCAGACAGCAAAATTACTCTAATTTGCGGATACTGCTCATACACTCGCTTTGTCAACTCAATTCCGTCCATAATCGGCATCACAACATCTGTTAGGATAATATCAGGTTGATTGATTGCTATCTGCTCTAACGCTTCTTTTCCATTACTAACTGCACCACTAATTTCTATATTGTATTTTTCCCAATCTCCAACCAGACATATTCCTTCTCGTAAGATTGTCTCATCCTCAACGACTAACATTTTCATCATATTTAACTTCCTCCTTAAATTCAAATGGAAATCTTATCTGCACGCGTGTTCCCTGTTCCACACTTGTATCAAACGCAATATTATGTTTATTTCCTGAATATAGATAGATTCTTTCTCTGACATTTCCTATAGCATAACCGTGTTCACCACGTTCTATTTGCCTGCTGTCGTTTAATGTTTCAAGTAAGTCTTTGTCCATACCTATTCCATTATCTTCAATGAAAAAAATAATATCTTCTTCCTCTCTGATAACTGATATTCGTATCTTCCCTTGATAATTAACTGATTGAAAGCCATGAATCAATGTATTCTCAACAAATGGTTGTAGTATCAGCTTAGGTACATTGCTCTCCTCTACATTTGAATCTATTGTTATCTCATAATCAAATTTTTCATCCATTCGGACTCTTTGTATCTCCAAATACTTCTGTACATGTTCGGTCTCTTTTTTTACTGTTGTAATATCTTCTCCTTTATTCAAGCTAAGACGGAAAAAGTCGGCTAAATCGGCAATTATATTGGCAATGTTATCCTGTCTCTCCATCTTCGCCAGCCAATACACCATATCTAACGTGTTATACAAAAAATGAGGATTAATCTGTGCTTGGAGTGCTTTCTGTTGTTCCACATTCTTTTGTTTTTCTATACTTTTTACTTCCGTTAGCAACGTTGATACTCGATGCATCAATTCAGAGAATTTATTCCCAAGGTAAGCAATCTCATCCTCATATTTTGTTTCAAATACTACCTCCATATTATTTTCAATTGCTTCATCCATCGATTTCGCCAACAACCGTATCGGTTTCGTCACTGTCCGAGAAATAAAGGAGGCAATTAAAAATACCACCACTACTGCTAAAGTAAACATAACGACAGCAACCTTTCTAATCTGCCCAGCTTGTTGATATAAGATATTCATGTTATAGATATAAACGATACTCCAATCCGCAATATCCATTTGCCGCATATGAATACCAGCTCGGTTTTTTTCAAAATTTCCTTGATAGCCTTGAGATACATAGTCCTCAATCTCATTAATTAACTCTGAACGTTCTTCCTCTGACATCCAATCCATTGCCCCCTCACGGACAACGATTTTACCGTTTTGATCAATAATTAGGACGCTCACCTGTCTTTCTATCGCTTCTTCACTAATAACATTTCGCAGATATTTCTTTTTTAATGAGAACACTAACGTACTATAGTCCTCATCATCTTCTGACAGGTAGCCAACACTTGGATAATTGGATTTACCATTATCCAAAAAATAAAAGGAGCGCAACATATGAAATTGCCCATTGTCTACTTCCATATTCCGATACAAAATCTTATTTTTATTTTTCATACAATCAGAATAGTTTGTTGTCTTCTGGAATTGTTCAAACGTCATCTGATAACGATATTCACTCGAAAATACCTGACCATCACTAGTATATAAATTAATAGCATCAATAATATCGTGGTTTCGCATCTTCAGCTCTGCAAGATATATTTGAAAATCATTGTTCAGTTTTAGCCGTGTCCCCTTATCCATTTCACTCTTTTGACTCCCTAAATATAATTGAAGAAATTGTTTATCATCAAACACATTGATGTATTCATCATTAACTAACTCTATTCGAGCACTAATCGTCTGCTCTAAATACGCAAGTGAATCCTGAAGGATAGAGTCTTCCTTATGTTTTAGTAAATTGACATTAAAATAATAGGTATAAAACGTTATTCCCCCCATTAGTACAAGAACAAATATTGTGTACAAATATATAATTCTTGTTTTTAATGATTGCTTCAAAAATTTTTTTCTCATTCTTATCAAACCCCCATTTTTATTTTCGTCACTATTCACATGCAATATCCTACAAGGTGCTTTTGTGAATGCAGCGAAGCGAATAATAAATGATTTTCAGCTTTGCATCCCATATAATGATTTTATCATTATATGGGATGCAAAGGATAAAAACTTATTCAAAATGTGCGTTTTCTCATCAAAAAAAGACAAAAAACATTATTATGAGCTGTAAGCTACGATAACATTTTTTGTCTTGTTCCTTTTTATCTATTTTATTTTTCCCTATCTAATAACTTCTTATACGTAAAATCTATCAGAAATGCCCCTAATGGTGCTGTTATTAAAATTGCTACGACTGCCACCATTAAAACAATATTTCCGCAAGATAATCCCATAGCAAGAGGCACTCCGCCAATCGCTGCTTGTACCGTAGCCTTTGGTGTATAACCTAACATACAGAATAACCTTTCTTTCTTACTTAATTTCGTTTTGATTAAGCAGAAAGCTACTCCCACTACTCGAAAACATAGTACACCAAATATTAATAAGATTGCTGTGCCTCCTGCTTCTAAAGCACGATGTAAATCAACTGTTGCCCCAACTAGAACAAACAACATAATCTCCGCCGTAACCCACAACTTATTAAACTTCGAGGAAAGGCGAACTGCAACTGCCTCTCTCTTTCTTTGCAATGATATTCCAACACACATAACAGCAATAAGAGATGCAAATGGAATATACGATGAAAACTTATCCTCAAATGTCACCATTGCAAATGAAATACATAGTAGAATAATAACTTTAGCCGTATCTCGAATGTGTATCTTTTCAAAATATTTTGCTAATACATACCCTGTCAAAAATCCGACAGCTGCACCTACAACAATTGAAATTGGTATATTAATAAAGGTTAATGCAGATGCCTCTGTCCCTTGTGCTAACCCAGTAAATGTTGAAAACATAACAATTACAAATACATCATCAACGGAAGCTCCTGCTAGTATCAATTGCGGAATTCCCTTTTCTGTTCCATATCCCTCTTCCATTAATTTTAGCATCTTAGGTACAATAACCGCTGGTGATACTGCTGCAATCACTGCTCCTAAAATAGCAGCATCTAATATTGATATGTCAAATAACCTCGGTGCAAGTAGTACCATACCAATCATTTCAAAGCAAGCAGGCACAAAACACATCAATACTGCAGGTCTTCCAACCTTTTTTAAATCATTGATATCCAGTGAAAGTCCAGCTCGTATTAGTATAATGATTAGAGCAATTCGCCTTAAATCCGATGATAGATTAAGAATTGATGCATCAATTAGATTCAGTACATACGGCCCTAGAATAATTCCTGTGATAATCATTCCAAACAGACTTGGAAAACGTATCTTCTTGCAGATCCAACCGAGAAACATTCCCATCATTAATATTAGTGTAATGCTAAGTAACATATTATATCCTCCTTTATATGCAAAAAAGCTGATAGCTTCTGCGTTAATCATAATGCAGAAGTCATCAGCTTATAAAAGCGGTTTTAGATAATCTAAGGGAGAACTTCATTCCCAAAACAAATTATAATTTTTAATAAGTTTGTTGTCAAGCGGTTTTATCTTTTCGTTCGACTAAGTATCAGCGCATGCCCAATTAATGCAATTCCAACACCAATCAGTACGCCAACACCCAAACCAATCAACGTATCAATCCAGCCGCCACCTAGAAATGCTGTTCTTCCACCACTGGCAATGTAGCCAACTAATCCACCTACAGTAAGCCCAATTAATGTTAGACCTCCATACTGCATACCAATTAACTCATGCTGGGCTGGGTCCATATTTTCATAATATTCTTGAAAACGCTTCTCTATATCTGTCGTTTGTTTACTGCCACTTTCAAATTTCATCGTTTCGCTTGCCTTTGCAAATGCATCTTCCTCCGAAAGCCCTTGTGACATTAAGTCATTCATATAATCACTTATATAAAGTATCAAATCATTTTGAGCCTCTATACTTTGTTCAGAGCGGTTTTTAAAACGAGAAATATTCCGATTTAACTTCCCCTTCGCCTCTCCACCTTTTTTTCTCAGTTTTTCCATATATGTCATCTCAGCATCCTGTAGATAATTCTTTGACTGTTCTGCTGCAAAACGATTAATTTTTTCCTGTATCTCACGACTAAAACTCATGATTAGTCCCTCCATCCTTTTTTCAAATTCTCTAAACAATCGCTCAAAAAATCCCAACGTACCCAAAAAGAGTTTAGTTCCTCCCAGCCTTGGTCGTTCAGTGTATAAAACTTCCTTGGTGGCCCAATCTCTGATGGCTTTTTCGTAATATCCACTAGTTTATTACGTTCTAAACGTATTAATAATGAATAAACTGTTCCTTCCGCAATATCGGAAAACCCCATCTTGGCTAGGTATTTTACAATCTCATATCCATATATCTCACCCCTACTAATAATCTCAAGTACAATCCCTTCTAACACTCCCTTGAGCATCTCACTAAGGTTCTCCATGCATTCACCTCCACTGGTGTATTTTATCTTTCTTAGGTACTAACCATTACTAAGTACTAACTACATAATATCGCTAAGTAGTCATTTTGTCAACTACTATAATAAACTCGTAATCCTAGAGAATATAAGTACGATTGACGAAAGTAGCACTTTCTGATATATTGTACTTGCTATTATAATTCCAATATTGGTTGGAATTAGCAGAGTTCTCAAAAAAATTCAATTGATAAAGATAAAAATTTGTTTAAAAAATGATTATACTAAGTGGAGTGTGCAGAGCAATGTAATGATTTTTCAAACACACTCTAACATATCAAGGAGGAATACATGGATACAAAACAAGATTTACAGCGGGTTCATCCGTCTGTCCAGAACGGTCTTTCTCAACAACAAGTTGATGAAAGAATTGCAAAGGGATTAACCAATACTGCACAAGAAAAAATCACAAAAACAACAGGAGAAATCATTCGAGATAATGTCTTTACTTTATTTAATGCTTTTAACTTCATAATTGCTATCTGTTTGGCTCTTGTCGGTGCATATACGAATATGGTATTTGTATTGATTGTTGCAACAAATGTAATGATTGGTATTGTTCAAGAAATCCATGCGAAAAAGATGGTTGAAAATCTCTCCCTGCTCGGCGCAACCAAAACGAAAGTTGTAAGGGATGGTAAAACACAAGAGATATCAGTAGAAGATTTAGTGCTAGATGATATTGCTCTCCTACGTCTAGGCGATCAAATATGTGCAGATGGTGTTGTCGTACAAGGTGAAATCGAAGTAAACGAAGCACTCCTTACAGGGGAAGCTGATCCGATTTTCAAACGACCAGGAGATAACTTGCTTTCTGGTAGCTTTGTTGTGAGTGGAAATGCTTATCTACAAGTTGAGCATGTTGGAGCTGATAATTTCGTAGCGAAGCTGGCTGCTGGAGCGAAAAAACATAAAAAGACCAACTCCGAACTACTTAATTCCATGCGTAAGGTTACAAAATTCACAAGCTATTTCATTGTCCCTATTGGTATATTGCTTTTCATCGAAGCCTATTTCATGCGTGGTGATTCTATGTTTGATTCTGTAGTATCTTCTTCTGCCGGACTGCTTGGAATGTTGCCGAAAGGCCTCCTACTTCTCATCAGTACATCATTAGTTTTGGGAATTGTTAAAATGTCCAAAAAAAGAGTTCTCGTGCAAGACTTATATGCACTTGAAACACTTGCCCATGTGGACATGCTGTGCCTTGATAAAACTGGAACAATTACAGAAGGTAAAATGTGTGTTTCAAATCTTTATATTAAGAATGAATCACTCCTACCTATCCCTGTTGATAAAGCAATCTCTTGCTTTGTAGGAGCTTTAGAGGATAACAATGCTACATTTGTTGCTTTAAGAGAGTATTTTTCTGAAGATCGTTCTTTTGCTCCAACCCATATTACACCGTTTTCCTCAGAACGAAAATGGAGTTCTGCTACATTTGAGAACTTGGGAACGCTTGTAATCGGTGCACCCGAAATGGTGCTTAAAGGTCAGGCATCTATGTTGCCTGCTGAAGCAGTAAAAGCGCAAAATGCAGGACGTCGTATTTTATGCCTTGCTCATACGAATAAGCAGATTGAAAATAACAAACTGCCAGAAGTGGATTTAATTGCAGTTATTGAACTTGACGATCCGATACGAAAAAATGCCAAGGAAACGCTTGCATTTTTCCGCAGAGAAGGCGTAGATATTAAGATTATATCAGGTGATAATCCAGTTACCGTATCAGGCATTGCAATGAAAGCTGGACTTGAAGACTATGATTCCTATATTGATATGTCTACTCTACATTCAGAAAGTGAAGTTGCTGCTGCTGCCCTAAAATATAGTGTTTTCGGCAGAGTTACTCCACAGCAAAAAAGCCAGCTCGTAAAAGCATTGCAAGCCAATGGTCATACTGTTGGAATGACTGGTGACGGTGTAAATGATGTATTAGCTCTTAAAGAGGCAGATTGTAGTATTGCTGTAGCAAGCGGCAGTGATGCCGCACAACAGGTATCCAAATTTGTCTTATTAGATTCAGACTTTACCGCTATACCAGATATGGTTATGGAAGGTCGCCGTGTTGTAAACAATATCACAAGATTTGGTGGCGTATTCTTTATCAAAACAATATATTCGGTTTTACTGTCAATCTTCTCGATTTTAACACTGACAGCATTCCCATTTGTTCCGATACAAATTACGCTGTATGATTTTGCCATAGAAGCATATCCATCTTTCTTATTAGCATTAGCACCTGATGGTACCCGCATTCGTGGCAAGTTTCTTCCAAACGTTATTAGCAAAGCATTGCCGTATTCAGTGCTCATAATAATCAACATTCTTCTCACACTGATTATTTCGCCACTGATTGGTATTTCAGAGCCACAGGCAACCACAGTTATGTATTTCATCACCAGTTTTGCAGGATTAGTTGCAGTATTTAACGCTTGTCGCCCATTAGATCTCCCACGAGCATTTGTATCTGTTACAGCTTTCGGTGGGTTCTATTTAGCAACGTTCCTGTTTAGCAAAATGCTTTATGTAGCTCCTCTTTCACTTCCTGCAGTCTTACTATTTGCTGGTCTTGCAATTGTCTGTCCTGTTATCAAGTTCCTGCTAACAAAGCTGATTGACATGATTTTCAATAGATTAAGAAGTGATAGAAAGGTATTGCTATCCGAGAAATAAAAGCTTCAAAATCCCAAAACTTAATAACAAACAATAAGGAAAAGCAAGTGATGCAGTATTCATTACCGCACCACTTGCTTTTCCTTAATTGAAGAGGGCTTTTCCTTTCCCTCTTCTTATTCTACATGATCTTGTTTGAAAAATGATTACACTGTTCTGCACTCTACTTGAGGCGAGTTCCAATTGATATAGTCGCCCTACGCAAATAAACACCACCACACACCGTATTTATCAATTAACTCCACTCCACAAGGACAGAAACTCAATTCTCCAAATGCTGTTATGATTTCGCTTCCTTCAAGCATAGTCTCATATGCTTTTCGCACCTTATCTTCTTGTCCTTCTCCAAATTGAATACAAAACTGCATCGTATTGCCTGTAATCCGTTTCTCACCACCAGCTCTCGTGGTGTCTTCCGCCTCACCAATTGCAATTGCTTGTCCTTCAACATTAAGTTCTCTGTGTATTACAACACCGTTTTCATCAACGTCTTGAAAGCCTATCTCCGCACCAAATGCTGTTTTATAAAATTCAAAAGCCTCATCGCTTCCCTTAACATAGATTTGCAATAATGTTCTTAACATATGTTATCCTCCAAAAAATCAAAATTCTTTAATAAAATCATATTTTCAATCACTCTAACTGCTTTCCACCAATTCTCACTAATAGCAAATTGCTTTGAATATTTTTCATTATTATCAAACCATGTCCACGTGATTCCCCAAACATCATCTTGAGGTAACGTTTCGATAAGATACTTCATTTCTGTCTCTACAATATCCTTATTTTCATTATAATAGATACTTTGTGGACTTGTAATATATTTTGATGGACGAACAGTATAGTACTGCCATTTAGAAGTATCCTTCTCAATTGAATTTTTAATCAAATTCTTTATTCTTTCTTCTAATAAAGTATAATCATATTCCCCAAAGTTCAATTCCTTCAAAACATCAACAAGGTCTATATATCCACCAATCCCCATTTCTCCGAATCTCTCGTCAATCACTAACTTGTTTAATAATTCCTTCACTAACGCAGTTACTTTTTGATATAGGCTAGAACTCTTATCTGCATATTTTAGCACGAATACTGATAACCCCATCGTTACTCCCTTACTTTCGATTACGTTTGCCTCTTCACTAAAGTTCCACCACGGAGCATGAGGAAAGTTATCATTCGTAGGTACGCAAAATCTCCAACCATATTCCATGAAATCTTTCTCACTATAAAGATACTTTAGAATCCCTTCATAAATCGGATGACTCAAATCTGTAAATTCAATATCTTTTAATATATTTATTGCATATAACGTTGTATAAGGAGTGGAATTTGGATTCCAGTTATCAGGTTCTAAAGAATTCCCGAATCCTCCATCTTCATTCTGGAAATAAGATAACGCTGAAATTACATCCTCTTTGCTTCCGTTTTCAAAATAATACTTCCATAAGCTAAGTTCGAAGTCTCTTGCATTACGGTAAACCCATGTTTTTATTCTATCGTATGTTTGTTTTGTTAACATAATTATCCCCCTGTACTTACTATTTTTCTTCTTTAACTATAAATTATACTTTTTACAATTCCTATTTTACACTTCTATTTCGTGGTTATATTGTAATTATGCGACATTAGCAACTATTTAGACGATGTCTTTCACGCTTAATGCATGCTGTTTTGCCTCACTTGGTGACACCGTATGATATCTTTTGAAATCATGTAACAAATGTGATTGATCAGCATAACCATAACGATAAACTGCATCCGACACATTGAAATGCTGATTAAACAAAATATCATTCCATAAATACTGATAACGTACTAGAGAGCTCAATTGCTTGGGTGAAACACCTATATATTCATTAAATATGCGTTCTAACTGCCTGCTACTTATATATACCTCATCTGCAAGTGTAGTCGTTTTAATATTGCCTTTATTATTTAGTATACAAAATAGTGCGTTTTCTAAATTATGATTTACTCGTTTCCTATTCAACTTAGTAAGAAGAACTTTTTCAGCTATTTTTACTCGCTCATTCAAAGTAGATATATCATATAACAGTGGTTCGATCGCTGATTTTATCTTTGAATAGTGTTGCTGTACCTCAAAAACATTATTTTTTACACCAGCCATTGAATCTTCCGAAAACAGTGCCGCTGTCCACGCATAAAAACGTATTGCAAAAATAGAAGTCGTTTCCTCCTTGGCATTTGGAGTTGCCGTTCTAAAAGGCTCATTATTTATTCCAATGAAGCTACTATATATTGTATTTTCGGTATAATTTACATCAAAAATAATGTCCATACATGTATCTTGAATTACTAATTCCTCTGCTACGATATTATTTTTTGTTTTGGTAACAGGTTTCTTTGTTCCCCAAAAACATTTTATATATGGCTTTAAACCTTCACATGGCATAATCTCAATGTAGTTGCTATCATTTCTAAAGGGTGTAGCGGTTATAGGGTTATACAGATGGCTAAACTTTTGCATTATAAATCCCCCTTCTAGCATGTATACTTAGTGTCTATTGTAAAAATGAGCCATATCAAACTAGGATAAGGCTCATTCTTAATGTACTATATTTTCAAAACTATCATCTCTTTTTACTAACTTTTACACTGAATTTTCCTGTGAATTCCGTGTATTCAGCAGTCAATGTATAGGTATCATCATAGCTTAAATCCAGATATGTCTCTAGTTCTTTCGCTCTATCTAACGCTGCCACAACATTACCTTTTGAGTCACTTAGAATAAAATCGACTGTACCACTTTTTACAGTTGTTCTTAGGGAAATCTTAATCCTATCCCCTTCACTTCCAGTAAACGAAAATTCAGAACTTGAAGTTTTCACTTCTTTAATAGTATGACTCATATTTCCAAGAACCTTTTGCCTTGTACAAAAAGCAACTATCACTACCGCTGCAACGATCGCTACTGCTAGTAATACTTTTATTTTTATTTTCACATTCGTTTCCCCCTGTATCTTCCTTACATAATAAATACTACCACTTCATATTGTATTGTCAACTATTTATGTAAATTATATCTTCTCTCGTACTCTTGAAATGTTCCACAAATCATGTTATTCTAAGCCCAACACATGTTACATGAGCACAAACCAATTTGCAAAAAAGTATTTAAATTACCAACGAGGAGGTTTAATATGAACGAAATACAAAGTTTCTATGAAGATGATTGCAACGAAAGTCAACGTTTATTATCACAGGCAGGTCAAATAGAATTTTTTACTACTATGCACTATTTAAAGATGTATTGCAAACCTGAAATGAATGTACTTGATGCTTGTGCTGGCGGTGGCATCTATTCTTTCCCCCTTGCAGACTTAGGTTGCAATGTAACTGCGGGAGATTTGATGACAATCAATGTCGAACATATTAGAGCAGTTGACAAAGAGAATATGAAATTAAAGAATATATACGAAGGAAGTGTCTTAGATTTATCTCAATTTAGCGATAATACTTTCGACGTTGTCTTGAATTTAGGTTCTTACTATCACCTATGTTCTGAAGCCGATAGGGAAAAGTCTTTATCTGAGACTCTTCGTGTTCTTAAAAAAGGTGGAATCTATATGCTTGCATATATAAACAGATGTGCAAATTATATGGCTCATTTTTCTGAGCTAAAAGATAACTTCTCCTTTTTAGAAAATTATATGAAAAATGGACATATAGACAATAGTAATCTATTCTATTCAACAACTCCTGAAATGGTAGAACAGGATTTAGAAGCGCATAACTTACAGCTAATTCATAATATTGCAACAGATGGTCCCATTTTTATATACAGAGATACTGTTAATCAAATGAGTGAGAAAGATTTTCAATCATTTATGGGTATCCATATGGATATTTGCGATAAGAAAAGCAATCTAGGTTATAGTGAGCATGGATTACTTATTGCAAGGAAAGAATAATGACCATCAGAAAGAAGGCTAGAAATACTCTACCAAATATTAATATAGTTGAAAATGAGGTGGATATATGGGAGATTTAGACAAGAAACTAACTATTTTATCTAACATTGCACACAAATTTAATCAAAAGAACATAACATGGGCTGTTGGTGCATCAATGCTACTATATTTCAAAGGAATTGCAACAGATTTCCATGATATTGATATCATGGTAGCCGAAACTGATGTTGAAATATTGAAGAGCATCATTCTGGAATTTGGGGAGCTCCAACCACAAGTTCCAAACCCTCAATATAAAACAAAACATTTCTTGGAATTCAAGGTGGATGGTGTTGACATAGATGTCATGGCTGGTTTTACTATTATCAGTGGCGAGAAAGAGTATTACTTTCCATTAAAACAAGAAAATGTTTTGGATTATACCGAAATCAATGGCGTAAAAATACCGTTACAATCGCTTGAGGAATGGCGTAATTACTATAATTTGATGGGCAGAACAGAGAAAGTTAAAATGATTGATAACTTCAATTTATAGAATACTCTTTTTTGTTCATTAAAAAATCGCTAACTCTTAATTATAAGAATTAGCGATTTTATTACAGTTTCGCATATTTCAATTTTGCAACTTTTACACTCTCTTTTAATAAAGTCATCATATCATCACTCAGATTTATAATTCTAATTTGACATTTCACCAAATCAAATTCCCGCGGATTAAATAATTTTCCTATCGCATTATTTAAAAAAGCCGTATTCACCAATTCAACACCTTCAAAATCCACTAATATTTCTTTGTTCGACTGTGACAATTCTGAAATCTTATTAAAAGCTACATTCCCCTTAGAATCATCATCAGCAGCCTTTGTTCCAATAACATCTATTATCTTCAATTTTTCAGCCATATTGCCACCTCTCATTACGAAATTAATATTTTATTTAATATACCATATAAATGATATAAATGTAACTGTCCAAAATTTGTATTTGAATATTCTTCACCTGACAATTCCATTTTATTATATACTCTATTATATGCTGATACTATTTTATCTGCTTTTGAAACTTTTTCTTGATTTTTTGTATCCAAAATATCTTTCTGTAGTTGTTTTAAATCTTCAATTGTAATATTTTCAATTTTAGAAACATCAATAGGTACACTTATGTCTATCGTATCATATAACGATTTATCATAAACATGGTCTGTGTTTATATCTGTAAATAAGGCAAGATTCTCTTTATATTCACAATCCTCATTTAAAATATCATTTAGTGTAAACCCTAGTTTTTTCTTTTCAAAAGTTAACTTCTCAAATTTTTTTGTTGAATAATATATAATTCCATCATAATTATTATTTTTGATTATTTGTGCTAACAATTGTGGTAATACATATTCTTCGCAAAAACTAAAACCCTTTAATTCTTGCTTTTTCCTAAAACTACAAACTGAAGAAAGAATTATTCGAAAGAAATTTTCCTCTTTTTGCTCGCATTCAATGCCTAACAGTAAGTTAATATCAATATCCATGATATCATCATATAGATTGTTTCTCAAATCATATAATCGCATATTATTTTGCAACTGAATAGTTGAAACCTTGAATTTTGTTATATCTTCGATTTCGAGTTCTTCCGCAATATCAATTATTGATTTCCCCAAGTAAATTATTGGTTGTCCCGTCAAACTATATATTTGATTACTTATTAAATATCTTTTATTAAATGGTATATGAAACATATCCCACGTTGTAAGAACTTGGTTGCTTTCTCTTCCTTTAAAGTATATATAGTTTTCATTACTATATGCCTCAAAATTCAAAAGGTTATTATCTATTAACAACTTTTTAAAAATTTGTATGGCTTCTGATGATTTTGCATCAATCCACATTAAATATATATTTTTTAATATGTCAAAAAATTCTCGTATCTGATTTTTATTTATATCTTTATAAATAGTTTTCATATAATTACACGTTTCTTTGTATACACACTTTTCTTCGCATTTACATATAGCATTTTTCCAATGTACTATAAACATATTCTTATATGTATCAATCGATTCCTCATATCTTTCGCTACGTCCTTGTGCTAAAAGTCTTAATTTCTTTTGATAATTATCACTTAAGAATTCTATAAAGCAATTCATTATATACTTATTCCCCCTAATATAATTATATGTCATATTCCCCAGTTTAACAAATCAATACTTTGATTTGTTAGGTCATCTATTTTCATTTGTGTATTTTCAATAATAAAGGGTATCCTAATTGTAATCATATTACCATTAAAGATGTTTTTTAATGTTGAAACCCTCTCAACTTCAATTTTGTTTTCATCTTTTTCATTATAGCTTTTATTGTTGAATTCTAAATAGTACTTTCCAGATATAATTGAAAAATCACCTGCCAATTCTGCAATATATTTTCTTAATAAATATAGTCCCAACCCTCCTGGTTCTTCTCCTAAACGAGTTGTATTAGTTTTCTTAAGTGCCCATATAATGGCATCAAAATCATTATCAAATATATACCCATTTTTTTGTTGAATATTATCTTTAATAGTAATATCATAATTTACGATTGAAAACATCAACATTTTTTCTGTTTCGTCAATATAACCTGCAATTGTTCCTTCATTTAGTTGAGTATGCATTTTTATATTCGCAATTAATTCACTTAGGATAATCTTTATCCACTTATATCCTTTAATATTAAGACCTTTTAAATGCTTAATAAGTAAGTCCTCAATTTGTCGACTGTTACTATCATTTATTTTTCGGCATTTCAACGAACATTGATTATATGCTGAATATGTCTTGAAAATCATTCCTATAATTTTATCATATGGAATAGTATGAGACTCTCTTTTCAATTTCAGCATTACTTTTATCCCTAATTTATTTAGTTTCTCTAAAATATACGAAAAAAAAGATAATAGGTTAGTCTCAAACCTAACCGTATTTTCAAAATTAAGCAAAACCTCTTTAATGCAATTTTCTAGTATATATGTATGGAATCTTTGAAGAAATTCAATTGAAGTCATATTATAACGAATAATACGTGGAAAATAGTAAGTATATGATTCCATAGTCACTCCTTATAATAAAAACATGGCTTGTAAGTTAAATCAAGCAATAAGATGTCTGTAATTTAAATTAATATAAAAATGCAATCGCATTTCTACTTTGATTACTCTTTAATAAATTATACTTTTCTTAAAATCAAAAGTCAATCGCTGATGGTAAAAAGTGTAATATTGCTTCGTTAGAATATTTATTATAAAAACAAAAAAACCTCTAACCATTCTAGTTAGAAGTCCTATAATTACAGTAAGCGCGAGACGGGATTCGAACCCGCGACCCTCGCCTTGGCAAGGCGATACTCCACCACTGAGCCACTCGCGCGTATTACTTTGTATAGTATATATACAAAGCGGGTGATGGGAATCGAACCCACGTATCTAGCTTGGAAGGCTAGTGTTCTACCATTGAACTACACCCGCATATTAAGTTTTAAAGTGCCCAGAGCCGGAATCGAACCAGCGACACGAGGATTTTCAGTCCTCTGCTCTACCGACTGAGCTATCTGGGCTTGTGTTATGTATCACCAATGATGTAAGTAATAAATCATAGTCTATAATTTATCGAAATCAACTTACCCATACTCTACATTCAGCATTTTAATAAAATGCCGGCGACCGGAATCGAACCGGTACGGGCGATTAGGCCCGCAGGATTTTAAGTCCTGTGCGTCTGCCAGTTCCGCCACGCCGGCATTAATGGAAGGAGAAGGATTCGAACCTTCGAAAGCGTAGCTAACAGATTTACAGTCTGCCCCCTTTGGCCACTCGGGAACCCTTCCTTAATTGCTCTGACAAGATATTATTATAGCAGATAATTCTAAAATTGCAAGTACTAATTTGAAGTTTTTTTAATTTTTTTAATTTTCTTGTTTATAAGCAAAATTCATTTGTTTTTACTATATATCCCAAAGCAAACCGTAATGTTAAGAATAACCATATTTGCATCAAACATATTACTATAACGGTATCTAGTACTATATAAAATGCTCTATCTCCTAAATCACCTCATCTTTCTACATAAAGTCTCATAAAGACAACTGACTAAAAAGCGTCAATTGTCTTTATGATTGCCGAAGACTCTGGTGGCATTATTACTTTCGCATATCCCTCTTGTACTGGATACATCTGTGCCTTTAAATTATATCCTTCACTATTCGTTTGGATCAATCGTACCAATCTGTCTGTATCAAGAATACCTACTTGCCATACTGGCACATCTATCACTTGCTCCTGTTGCGCATTATTCACAATCACAACTAGTTTATCGTTACAATCAAAACGTCCGAAGCTAAAATAATGATTTCCACCGCACAAGAAAATCATAGAACCAGTTTTCAAAGCCTCATAGCTTTTGTGAATATGGATAAGTTCTTTGTGTAATTCAATTAACTCTATGTCTTCATGTCCCCATGGATACGTTCTACGATTATCCGGGTCAGTCCAACCACATACACCAGCTTCATCTCCATAATAGATTGTAGGCGCTCCTGGCCAAGTCATCTGAATTAGTACTGCTTCCCTCATAACCGCTTTATTTATGCCATAATTCGCCGCATCTGGACCACTTGTTGCCGTACGACCTATTCTTCTGTTTGTTCGTGTTAAAAACCTCGAATGATCGTGATTAGACAGCTCATTCATCGCTACAAATAGCGATTGTGTATTAAACTTCGTCATATGATGGCTCATTGATCCATAAAACGCTTCGTATTGCCCATATAGGTCGCTTCTAGCTTCATCACTATGTTTCTCTATCCCTGTTAAAAACCATGTTAGTGGTTCCATAAATGCATCATAATTCATTACGGTATCCCATTCATCGCCTTGTAGCCATGAACTTGGATCTCCATAATGCTCCGCTAGAATAATTGCCTCTGGATTTGCTTCCTTCACTGCATTTCTAAAGTCCTTCCAGAACTTATGATTGTATTCATTGGAATGTCCTAGGTCTGCAGCAACATCAAGACGCCAGCCATCAATATTGAAAGGAGGTGAAAGCCATTTCTTAGCAATATCCAAAATATATTGATATAGCTTTGGCGACTCTTCATAGTTTAGTTTTGGTAGTGTATCGTGTCCCCACCAACCATCATACCGACTATTGTATGGCCATGTTCTATCACGGAACTTAAAGAACGAACGATACGGGCTGTTTTCATCAATATAAGCACCCTTTTCATATCCTTCCTCCTTCTTATAGATGCATTCCCTGTCTAACCATTTATTAAACGATCCACAGTGGTTAAAAACACCATCAAGGATAATTTTCATTCCTCTCTTGTGAATCTCCTCTACAAGCTCCGCAAACAAGGCATTACTCGCCTCTAAGTTCTCCTTAGCAGTAACTCTTGTAATAAATCTTGTTGCATGTTGATTATTCGTATCTCCAGGTCGTAATACCTCACCCTCGTCTTTTACAATAACGCCAAAGTGTGGATCAACATAATCATAATCTTGTATATCATATTTGTGATTAGAAGGTGACACAAAGATTGGATTCAAATAGATTGCATCAACACCTAGACTTTGGATATAATCTAGCTTCTTCATAACACCACGTAAGTCTCCACCATAGAATTCTCTTACTCCCATTGCTAACGGGTACTTATTCCAATCATTAACCTTACTTGTTCCTTCACCTATATAATTGTATTCTCGATCTAATACATCATTGCTCGTATCTCCATTATAGAAGCGGTCAACAAATATCTGATAGATTACTGCGCCCTTTGCCCAATTTGGAGTTTGAAATCCTGGCATAAGCACAAAATTATAGATATTCTGTATCTCATTCATTACACCTTTACGGTTATAATAACATGTAAAGTTTCCACTTCGAACTTCAAAATAGTATTCTACTTTTACTGTCTCTAATTGAATTGTTCCTTCATAATAATCAAACAACTTATCATGCTCAACTTTCACCATCTCTTGTCTACTATATGTTGAAATAAGATACACTTGATCTACGTTTTCCCTTGCAGTACGAAAACGTATCTTTACCTCATCATTTATCATTGGTTCATCTGGAATACGATATTGCTTCGTCCCATCACAAAATAAAGCATCAAGATTCAAAATCGGTGCTACATGTTCCATGTAGGCATTTAGCTTTTCATATTTTGTTAACTGACTAAAGTTCATATTAAAATTCATATACGAAAGCTCCTCTTTTCTCGTATTGGTGCTATCCCTTTTGCACCTATTTCCATCCTAAATAAAGATTCTCATAACTATTCTATTCTAATATACACCATTTCATTATACAACCATTGACTTTTATTTAATTTCATTAATATGAGTTGCCCGACAAATGGGCCATTTGAACCTTGAAAATTTAATATATTATCTTCAAATATGGTATAATTGAGGTATTAAGAAAAGGAGTGATCATATGTCTTTCTCATCAAATACCTCACAACAAATCAGT
>NZ_JAVBNS010000161.1:0-50404 GCF_031551385.1 Anaerosporobacter sp. | reverse complement strand
CCAGCTTTACGGTTAAAGCTTAAAAGAATAGGTTTTCGCCCTAGACTTGTATCATCACTACCTATCTCAAGAACAAGTTTTTTAGATAGTAAATCAGCAACAATAGCGGATATCGTTGCTTTGGTAAGTCCTAATTTTTTAGCAATGGCAGATCTTGATATAGGGCTAAAGTTAACAATCTGAGTTAGGACAAGGTTACTGTTTATATCACGAATTAATTCTTTACTTCCTGTAATCATAAAAACCTCCAAGTTGTTTGTATATTAGTGTAGCATAATTTACTCAATTTGTCACATAAGAATACAGAAAAGGTATTTTGCTATGTGTGATACAGTTAATTCACTCCCAATTCTAAAACATATGAGCTTTTTACCATTGTATTATTTTAATAAAATTTAATAAATATAACCTTGTACTATAAGAATCTGTACGTTATAATAACATGTACATAGCTGATAAAAAGAGTAAAATGGTTATAGAGGTACTATAAAGCAACGGATATAATAGTTAAGTGCATGGAGAAAGTTGCATGAAATATTATAGAAGTAACAAGATAGAGGAGAAGATATTTATGTCAGATGATATGAATAAAGATATAGAATATAAAGAATCAATGGATTCGGAGAAAAAAGAATTGAAAAATTCTGAAAAAGATAAAGAAAAAGAATACAAAGAAGATTATGAAGATATTTGCTATATCTGTCGTAGACCAGAAAGTAAAGTTGGTAAGATGATTCATATACCAAACAATATCTGTATCTGTTCTGATTGTATGCAAAAGACATTTGATTCGATTAATTCAGGTAATATGCCTTATATGGATATGATGAATCTTGGACCAATGATGAATTTTAGTGGGATTCAAAACGATATTCCTAAAAGTCAAAAATTGAAAAAGAAAAAAGAAGAGAAGAAAGAGCAAGCAAAGGAAATCGATTTAAAGAATATTCCTGCACCTCATGTTATAAAGGGAAAATTAGATGACTATGTTATAGGTCAAGAACATGCAAAGAAAGTAATATCGGTAGCAGTTTATAACCACTACAAACGTGTAGCGGCGAACGCAATGGACGATATTGAAATCGAAAAGTCTAATATGCTTATGATTGGGCCGACTGGTTGTGGTAAGACATATCTAGTTAAGACATTGGCACGATTATTGAATGTACCGTTAGCTATTACAGATGCAACAGCATTGACAGAAGCAGGATACATCGGCGATGATGTAGAGAGTGTAATCTCTAAATTATTGGCAGCAGCAGATAATGATGTAGAGAAAGCGGAACGTGGTATTGTTTTCATTGATGAAATTGATAAAATTGCGAAAAAGAAAAGTACAACAAATCGTGATGTAAGTGGTGAAAGCGTACAGCAAGGTATGTTAAAGTTACTAGAAGGTGCAGAAGTTGAAGTACCTGTTGGAGCAACAAACAAGAATGCAATGGTTCCACTTACAACAGTGAATACACGAAACATATTATTTATCTGCGGAGGTGCATTCCCAGACCTTGAGAAGATTATTAAGGCAAGATTGAATAAGAAATCATCAATTGGTTTTGGTGCAGAGCTGAAAGACAAATACGATGCAGAGGAAAATCTTTTGCAACAGGTTACTGTAGATGACCTTAGAGAATTTGGTATGATACCAGAGTTTATTGGACGTCTTCCAGTTATCTATTCCCTAGAAGGGCTAACAAAAGAAATGTTAGTTGAAGTTTTAAAAGAGCCTAAGAATGCTATTTTGAAACAATACAAGAAGTTACTTGAATTGGATTCCGTAGATTTAGTATTTGATGATGGTGCACTAGAAGCAATTGCAGAGAAAGCCTTAGAGAAAAAGACTGGAGCAAGAGCATTACGTGCAATAATAGAAGAATTCATGCTAGATATTATGTATGAAATTCCAAAAGACGAGAACATTGGACGAGTTACAATTACAAGAGATTATATAGAGAAAAAAGGTGGGCCTGTGATAGAGATGAGAGGCTGCATAACACCGTTATTATCAGAATAAAATGTTATAGGAAAAGGCAATTTTACTTAGGTGAAGTTGCTTTTTTCGAATCATTAGAATTGAGAATATAGTTCACGATAAATTTACAAAATGACATAAGGATTAAATTGCAAGTAATCGGAAAAAGGAATATAATAGAGTTACAAACTTGGACAGAGGAAGGAAAGTAACTATGGAGAAACGTAATATTCCTGAGATAGATGGAAACCTTCGAAAACATATGATTCGAGTACCACAAGTTATTGATCAAGTGAGTGGTATACGAATCTTTGGAAAATTAATTAAATCGTTAGTATTTACAACGGATGTCGCAATTATAAGAAACTGTAATGCCAATGCAGTAATTGCAGTTTATCCATTTACTCCACAACCAATAATTACACATTCTCTTATTAATTGTTCCGATGTCCCTGTGTTTTGTGGAGTAGGTGGAGGAACAACGACAGGAAAGAGAGTAAGTAATCTTGCAGAAGATGCAGAATTTCAAGGTGCAATGGGCGTTGTAGTGAATGCACCAACACCGAATGAAACACTAGAATATCTAAGTCGTAAAATAGATATTCCCATTGTAATAACAGTAGTTTCTGAAAAGACAGATATTGAGAGACGCTTAGAAAGTGGTGCATCGATTTTGAATATATCAGGAGCGGCAAACACAACGAAAATTGTTGCCGATATTCGAAAGGATTTTCCGGATGTACCAATTATTGCAACAGGAGGACCAACAGAAGAAAGCATCTTAAGAACGATTGATGCGGGGGCGAATGCGATTACATTTACACCGCCAAGCAATGGTGAGATCTTTAAGAAGATGATGAATAACTATCGTGAAGAAAAGTACATTATTTAGTTAAGAGAGGCAGTACGGGGGACAGTATGAGGTTTTTTGGAAGAAAGAAAAAAGATAAAGCAACTAGGTTAGAGGAAAGAAAAGTATTAGAGCCTACGTTTGCAAAAACAATAGAGGTAAAAGATAGTCGTAGTACGAAAGATGGTAAGGAAGAAACAGAAGAATATGAGATTGTAGAATGTACAATTTACCCAGAGAAAGTGATCTGTCCTGATTGTGGAGGAATCACTCTTGAGGGACTTGATTTCTGTGATAAATGTGGTGGAGAACTTTACGATATGGGTGAGTAATCGATGCATTGAAGCAGAAAAGTATAGAGGGTTATCAAAGTGAAGGAAACTTCAAACTTTGATAACCTTTTGGTTTTGTAATGATGGCTTTTATTGGATAGAAATATTGATTATTACATAGCTACTGTGCTATACTAAACTCTAAGTAGCGTATAAGAGATGACATTAATATAGAAAAGAGGAAGACAATGATTTCAGAAAAGATGGTAGGACTTGTACAAAATAGTTCAATTATTCGTGCTATGTTTGAAGAAGGTAAGAAAATGGCAGATATCTACGGGGAAGAGAATGTATTTGATTTTAGCATTGGAAATCCAAGTGTTGAACCGCCAGTAGAAGTGAAAGAGGCGATTATTGATATTATTACAAATGAAAGCCCTAATTTAGTACATGGTTATATGAATAATTCTGGTTATGAAGATGTTAGAGATGTTGTTGCAAAACATATTAATAAGACACAGGGAACAGCATTTGCAACAGAGAATATTGTTATGACAGTAGGTGCTGCTGGAGGACTTAATGTAATCTTCAAAGCACTTCTTAATAAAGGTGATGAAGTAATGGTATTTGCTCCTTACTTTGGAGAATATCGAAGTTATGTGAATAACTATGACGGAGTGTTAGTGGAGATATCACCTAATACAGTAGATTTCCAACCTAATTTAGATGAGTTTAAAGAAAAGATTACAGCAAAGACAAAGGCGGTAATTGTAAATACACCAAACAATCCAACAGGTGTTGTATATAGTGAAGAAACAATTTGTAAACTTGCAATGATATTAGAAGATAAGCAGAAGGAATTTGGGACAAGTATATACTTAATTTCGGATGAACCATATAGAGAACTTGTATATGATGGAATTGAAGTACCATACTTAACAAAATATTATAAGAATACGGTTGTAGGTTATTCCTATAGTAAATCGTTGTCATTGCCTGGTGAAAGAATTGGTTACCTTGTGTTACCAAAAGAGATGGACGACTTTGCGAATATAGTAGCAGCAGTTAATGTAGCGAATCGTATCCTTGGATATGTGAATGCGCCATCATTGATGCAAAGAGTAATTGCCAGATGTGTCGACGCTAAAGTTGATGTAGAGAGTTATAATCGCAATAGAGAAGTGTTATATAATAAGTTAATGGAATTTGGATACGACTGCATTAAACCACAAGGAACATTTTATCTATTCGTTAAAGCATTTGGCGGTGATGATATTGCGTTTGCCAATGCAGCTAAGAAGTATAATATATTAATTGTGCCAGGAACATCATTTGGTTGTCCAGGATATTGTCGAATCGCATATTGTGTAGACCATAGCAAAGTGGTTGGAGCTTTAGACGGATTTGAAAAACTAGCAAAAGAGTATCAATAAGGAGGAAAAGCGAATGCGAGCATGGGAGAAAAATTGTAGAAGAGTTGAGCCATATGTACCAGGAGAGCAACCAAATATAGAGGGTATGATTAAGTTGAATACGAACGAGAATCCATATCCACCAGCACCGGGTGTATTACAAGCGATACAAGATTTTAATGTGGATAAATTACGTCTTTACCCAGATGATAAATCGACTATGTTAGTAGAATCTTTAGCAGAATATTATAAAGTGGATAAAGAGCAAGTATTTGTTGGTGTTGGCTCTGATGATGTACTAGGAATGGCATTTTTAAGTTTCTTTAATTCAGATAAACCAATTCTATTCCCTGATATCACATATTCATTCTATGAGGTTTGGGCGAATCTATATAAGATTCCATATGAGATGCCTGCTCTTGATGAGGATTTCCGTATAAAGAAAGAGGATTATTACAAAGAGAATGGTGGAATCATTCTAGCAAATCCGAATGCACCAACAGGTATTTGCGAAGATTTAACATTTATCGAAGATATCTTGCAACACAATCAAGATGTTATTGTAATTGTTGATGAAGCTTATATCGATTTTGGTGGAAAATCTGCACTTGAATTGATTGATAGATACGAGAATCTTCTTGTAGTACAGACATTCTCAAAAGCTAGATCTATGGCCGGTATGCGTATTGGATATGCGATTGGAAACAAGGAATTGATTAAGATTATTAATGATGTAAAATATTCTTATAATTCCTATACAATGAATCAGACATCATTATATTATGGTGTTGAGGCTGTCAAAGATGATGCATACTTTAGAGAAAATCTTGCGAAAATTGTAGAAGAAAGAGAACGTACTGTTGTAGAGCTTGAAAAGTTAGGATTTACTTGTACAGATTCAAAAACAAACTTTTTATTCGTAAAACATAGTACTGTTTCAGCGGGAGATTTATTGGCAATGCTAAGAGAAAAGAATATATTTGTAAGACGTTTTGCAAATAGTCCTCGTATTAGCAATTACCTTCGTATCTCAATTGGAACAAAAGAAGAGATGGATTCTTTATTTGCAGCACTAAAAGAATATATAGAATAAACAATACAAGGTGGATAGTATAGTTATGAAGCATAATAATTAAGATATGACCTAGGTTCAGCATCAACCTAGAGACAGGGGAGTGGGAAGATGAAGAATACTACTGTTTATAAGAGAATAGCAATTGATTTAATGCTTACAATAGTATGTGGGCTTTTATTGATATTTGTAGCACCAAAGCTAATTGCATTTTTCTGGCCGTTTGTAATAGGATATATAATTGCACTAATAGCCAATCCTGTAGTTAAGTTTTTAGAGAAACGTTTAAAAATAGTTAGAAAGCATGGTTCTGCAATTGTTATTGTCGTTGTTTTAGTATTAATTGTTGGAGCAATGTACTTTATTATTGGTGCAATCGTGAGAGAATGTATTTCGTTCATAACGGATTTACCTACGCTATATGACACATTTAATCTTCAGGTTAAAGAGATTCAGGACAATCTTCAAGTAGTATATAAAGCATTGCCAGAGGGAATGCAGATATTTATTGATAATCTAGGAGATAATATAGGCTCCTACGTGAATACATTCGTACAGAAGATAGAATTACCATCCATAAGTGATGCTAGTGTATTTGTTAAAAATGCAGCTGATTTCTTATTTATGATGCTTATTACAATTATGTCTGCATACTTCTTTGTTGCTGAACGCGAGAAGATGTCAGTACAGATGAAGAAGATTCTTCCAGAATCATGGTCAGATAAGGTTCGAATGATAACAGATAACTTCAAATTAGCATTCGGTGGATATTTTAAAGCACAATTTAAGATTATGATAATTATTACAATCATATTGTTTGTCGGCTTCGAGATTTTAGGGGTAGGATATTCAATTTTATTAGCATTAGGAATTGCATTCTTGGATTTTCTGCCGTTCTTTGGAACGGGTGCAGTACTATGGCCTTGGGCAGTAGCGGAATTAGTAACAGGAAATTATATTAGAGCCATAGGCTTAATGATTATTTATCTTATATGTCAAGTTGTAAGACAGATTCTTCAACCTAAATTAGTAGGGGATAGCATTGGCATAAGCCCAATGGAGACATTGATATTCATGTATGTGGGATATAAGGTAAAAGGATTTTTAGGGATTATTATTGGTATACCAATAGGAATGATACTTGTTAACTTCTATAAATCAGGAGCATTTGATGGTATAATAGAAGATGTTCAGTATATTACAAATGATATTATTAATTTACGAAAGAACAGAGAAAATGTGGAAGAGGGCAACAAATAATTAAGGAGTTGCTAAGTTTTGGTTATTTTAATGACTAATTAAAATATTGTGTTATAATAGATACTATAAAATATATTAGCACATATTAATTTGCAACTTGACCAAATGTGAAATATTATATATCATATTAATGAAGTGTAATATTTTTGAGAGCGCCACTTTTTTGATGAAGGGAAGGAAAAAGAAAGTATGGAGAATGAACTTTTACCAGAAGGGAATGCTATTGTATCTGTTGACGAAATTCAGCAAATTATAGTGAACTATAATATTGGGAAGAAACCACTTGCAAGATTACTTGGTTGGGGGGAAACAACCATTATACGTTATCTTGAAGGGGACACGCCAACTACAGAGTATTCGGACAAACTACAGGCGATACTACAAAATCCAACGTATTACTACAGTATCCTTATGAGAAATAAGGAAAATCTAACAAATGTAGCATTTAGAAAAAGTAAGAAAGCCGTATTGGAACGTGTTATGAAATCTAAGATTGATGTTGTAGCTCAATATATAATTAATCTTAAAGATTCAGAAGTAAGTGCTGGATACATACAAGTACTACTGTTTTACATACAAGTTTTCTCACTTGCATTCTATGGCAGAGAGATGTTTGATGATGAATGTTTTACGCTTGGAAACTCATCACCTTATCCCAATGTTTATAAGAACATGAAGAAGTATGGTATGGTTAAGCTTGAAATGGAAGACTCCATGCTGGAGGAAGATGAGAAAGAGTTAATTCATGCAGTTATCGATGGTTTTACTTGGTATGGACCAAAAGCATTGTTTGCTTTACTTGAAAGAGAGAGCAGGATATTAAACGAGTCTGTTGAAGGTCAGACTGGTAGATATCTAACAAAAGAAGTATTGAAGAATTATTATAAAGAAGCATTGATTCAATATAATATTGGTAGTATTTCAGAAATTGGTAGATACCCAGATATTACATTAACAGAGATACGAAGAGATATGATGCAAATCGTTTAAGGTATGTGCAAAGTAAACGAAACGGGGAATACAAAAAAGACAAGCAGTCGATGCTTGTCTTTTTTGTATCTATATTTATTTGCTGTTTCTCTTTGCACGCATTCTTTGTGTAGGATCTAAGATTTTCTTACGAATACGAAGATTTTCTGGAGTTACTTCTAGTAATTCATCAGTATCAATGAATTCTAATGATTGCTCTAAGCTTAATACACGTGGAGGTGATAATTTAAGAGCATCATCGGCACCTGAAGAACGAGTATTTGTTAATTGTTTCTTCTTACAGATATTAACTTCGATATCATCAGTTTTACCGTTTTGTCCAATTACCATACCAGCATATATCTTCTCACCTGCACCGATGAATAGAGTACCACGTTCTTGTGCATTAAACAAACCATAAGTAATAGATTCACCAGTCTCAAAAGCAATTAGAGAACCTTGCTTTCTATATTGAATATCGCCTTTGTATGGGCCGTAATCGTCAAATACAGTATTAATAATACCATTACCTCTTGTATCAGTCATGAATTCACCACGGTAGCCAATTAGACCTCTAGCAGGAATGGAGAACTCTAATCTAGCATAGCCACCATTTGCATTAGACATACCTTGTAATTCACCTTTACGTTGGCTTAATTTTTCAATTACAGTACCTGTGTATTCTTCAGGAACATCAATAATAGCTGTTTCCATTGGCTCAAGAAGCTTTCCGTTCTCATCTGTACGATAAAGAACTTCTGCTTTACTTACTGCAAATTCATAACCCTCACGACGCATATTTTCAATTAATACAGAAAGGTGCAATTCACCACGTCCAGATACTTTGAAAACTTCTGTTGAGTCTGTTTCTTCAACACGTAAACTTACATCTGTGTTCAATTCTTTAAATAGACGTTCTCTAAGATGTCTTGAAGTTACAAATTTACCTTCTTGTCCAGCAAATGGGCTATCATTAACGATAAATTGCATACCAATTGTTGGTTCAGAAATCTTTTGGAATGGAATTGGAACTGGATTTTCTAAGGAGCAAAGTGTATCACCGATATGAATATCAGAGATACCGGAAATAGCAACGATAGCACCGATATCTGCTTTTTCAACTTCAACTTTTCCAAGGCCATCAAATTCGTATAATTTACCAATCTTAACTTTTTTACGTTTATCTGGCTCATGAGCATTTACAAGCATAACTTCTTGATTTAAAGAAAGAGATCCGTTATCAACCTTACCAACACCAATACGACCAACATATTCGTTATAATCAATTGTACTAATTAGAACTTGTGTATCCGCTTCAGAATCACCTTCTGGAGCTGGGATATAGTCAATAATAGTTTCGAATAATGGTTTCATGTTTTCAGGTGAATCATCTAATTCAAGAATAGCAACACCTTGTTTTGCAGAAGCATATACGAAAGGACAATCAAGTTGTTCTTCAGAAGCATCTAATTCGATAAATAAATCAAGAACCTCATCAATTACTTCTGTAGCTCTAGCTTCTGGTCTATCGATTTTATTGATACATACGATAACAGGTAATTCAAGTTCTAATGCTTTCTTAAGTACGAATTTAGTCTGAGGCATAGCACCTTCGTAAGCATCTACTACAAGAACAACACCATTAACCATTTTAAGAACACGTTCAACTTCACCACCGAAGTCAGCATGTCCAGGTGTATCAATAATATTTATTTTTGTATCTCCATAATATACAGCTGTATTTTTAGATAGAATTGTTATTCCACGTTCTTTTTCGATATCATTAGAGTCCATGACTCTTTCTTCCACCGTTTGATTGGAACGGAATACACCGCTTTGTTTTAATAATACATCAACCAAAGTAGTTTTTCCGTGGTCAACGTGTGCAATAATAGCTATATTTCTGATATCTTCTCTCTTTGTTCTCATTGTTTCTCCAATCTGCACCAGACTGTTTTGTCTGTATACGAACCCCAGTGTGAAAGAAATTATTTCACACGCATATCAAGTATTTGTGATGTTGACTTACAACTTATATATTTTATCATAAATCTTGCATTTTACAAGCACTTATAAGAAAAGCAAAAAATTTTGGGAAAAATGTATTATATTCTTATCAATATTATCCCAAAGCAAGATATTTTTACTCAAGCAAATAAGTAGTGATAGAAGTAAAAATAAAATTAACTTGTTTATCTTCTATATAATGGGACTAAAGTAGGAGGGATTCTTGAAAAATATATGGTAAAATAGTATAGAAAGCTACAAAAAACAACAGAAAATATTAAGGAATTGTTAAGTTTCAAAAAATGTTAAATTAGAGGTTTACATTTGGACTAAAATGTACTAAAATTGGAAATACTTTAGTAATTACAATTTTTTACTTCTAAAAATAAAAAATCAAGCATAGATATATTAGTGAAGCAATTAATATACAGTGTTGCTATTTTTAGAGCAGGATTAAGAGAGGAGTCGTACCATATGACAGATAAAGTATTTGATAATAATCAAGTAAGTATTGCAGGAGAGGTAATCAGTGAATTTAAGTTTAGCCACGACGTATTTGGAGAAGGATTCTATACCGTTGATGTATCGGTTGGAAGATTAAGCAATTCATCTGATGTAATACCACTAATGATTTCCGAACGTCTCATGGATGTTAAAAAGAGCTATATAGGAGAGTATATTGAAATTCTTGGACAATTTCGATCATACAATAGACATGAGGAAAGTAGAAATCGTTTAGTTCTTTCTGTATTTGTAAGAGAGGTTAAAATTTGTGAAGAGGGATATGATAGCCCTAAACCAAATTATATCTTTTTAGATGGCTATGTATGTAAACAGCCAATTTATAGAAAAACTCCATTAGGAAGAGAAATCGCAGACATTCTATTAGCAGTAAACAGACCATATGGAAAATCGGATTATATCCCTTGCATCTGTTGGGGAAGAAATGCAAGATTTGCTGAGAGTTTTACTGTTGGTGGACATATTCAAGTATTTGGACGTATCCAAAGTAGAGAGTACCAAAAGAAAGTTGGAGAAGAGGATTTTGAAAAGAGAGTTGCTTACGAAGTTTCGGTTAGCAAACTTGAATGTATAGAAGAAGCATAGACGAGAATTAATCAATACCTATTTACTTTTGAATAATAATGTTGTATTATGGTATATCAAAAAGCAATATTTTATAAAGTGTGCTTTTTGAGTTAGCCAGTGCCAAGATGAACGTTTTTTACTTCATTTAATGTGCATAAACTGGACAGTTTTGTTATTAAGAAAGGACATGGGCAAGATGGAGAAAAAGATTGTTCAAATATATTATGGCAATGGTAAAGGAAAAACGACCGCAGCAGTTGGCCAGTGTATACGAGCAGCAAGTCTAGGCTATGAAGTTATTATAATACAATTTTTAAAAGGAAGAGATGCAGAAGAATTCTCTTTCCTAGGTAAATTAGAACCAGACATTAAACTATTCCGTTTTGAGAAAGCAAAAGAATCGTACATTGACCTCACAGAGGAAGAGCAGCTAGAAGAGAAAAAGAACATATTAAACGGTGTGAATTTTGCGAGAAAAGTAATAGAAACTGGAGAATGTGATGTTTTGGTATTAGATGAAATCCTTGGTTTGATTGATCTAGGTTTGATAACGATGGAAGACATTGTGAAATTAATTGATCTAAGAGATGATTATTGTAAATTAGTATTAACTGGTGTTAATATGCCAGAAGAACTAATGGAACATGTTGATATGATATCGAAGATAGAGCAAATTAAAGGATGCTAGTTTTTACAAAGAATAAGATATGTAAATGGGAGGTGCTGCACTATATGATTGGTGTGCACCTCTTTTTTTGACTAATAAAATAAATACAATACGTTATCATAAACAAATAGGACTTATAATATATTTACATATGTGGACGTGCAGTATAAAATAGAAAGTATTGGTATTCGTGTGAATAAATGTTTCAGTTTATGAATAAAGATTGTTCACACAGAGATTTGTGCTTTGCACAAGGTCTCAAGACTTTGAAAGGAGTAGTTGTATGAAGCGCAAATTAGTGTTGATTATAGTTTGTATCATTATAATCTGCTGTATTTTTTTAAGAAATGGAAATTCCAATAATACGGATACAAGTGTGCAGGAGGGAGTTCAGAATACATTAGAGGAAACAATAACGCGTGCTCAAGTTGCCAAGATGATTAGTTATGCGGCATATACGAGAGAGGAATGTGAGCAGTTAGAGCGCATTGCAGTATATAAAGACACCGATGAAAGTAAATGGTATGATAAATACGTTAATGCAGTTACCGTATTGGAGCTAATGCAGGAAGATAAGAACTTTCGTCCAAATGATGAACTGACATATAAAGAGGCAAAAGAAATATTAGAGAAACTGCAATTAACGGATTACAAGCGTCTTCGTTTTGAGCTGACATCCGATATTCTCGATAAAAACATAAGCTTTACGAATTGGTTGTCAGTCTATGAATATATCTGTACTGAGATTTATAACTATGTTCCAACTGAGAAGGATATCTTCATTGTAATGGCTGGTGGTGATAAGATGGAAGATAAGTGGAAAGTAGTAGGAGAGGATGCAATCTATCAAAGTGATGGAATCTCCCTAGAAGCTTGTTTAAACCAGACAGTGACTGCGATTGTTAAGGGAGATGAAATCTTGGCAGTTAAACAGGTTAAGAATGATACGATATCACTTGAAAATGTGTGGATTATAGATGGTAAGAAACAAAGTGTAACTGTTTTTATCAATGGAGTGGAAAGAACATTTCAAACAGAGAATGTGTTAGCAGAAGAAATCACAAATGTTATTGGTGACTTAATAATAAGTAATCAAAAGATTACGAAGGTTTCTGTTAAACCAAATAAAATCTCTGGAAAGGTATTATCTGCTACAAAGGAATATATTGAAATTGAAGATTACGGTAAGATATATCTGGAAGATGACTATCGAATCTATAAAATCTATGGTGATGTGGAGTCAAAAGTTAGTAGTGCAGTCCTTGTAGGTTATACAATAACAGATTTTGTTATATCAAATGATAAGATTAGTGCAGCTTTAATTACGGAAAGTCCAAAGGCAGAAAACATTCGTGTGTTATTAAAGACAACGGGCTTTAAAGACATGTTCCATAGTAAGGTCGTGTTGACCTCTGATGAAGCATTTACAATAACATATGGAAAGAAAACAAAGAAATACGCTGCGAAAGAGAAGGTAACGATAAAGCCAACAAGTAAGATGTTAGAGTCTGGTAGATTACGAGTGGAGACTACAAAGGAGGGAAAGATAACAATCTCTTCTATAGAGAGAGCATATGGTACACCAAGTTATCGAGGTACACTTGAGATTGCATCGTGTGATCAAGGCTTAACGCTTGTGAATGAATTGCCATTAGAAGAATATCTCTATAGTGTAGTGCCAAGTGAGATGCCAACATCATATGGAAAGGAAGCACTTAAAGTACAGGCAGTTTGTGCAAGAAGCTATGCTTATAATCAACTACTAAGTAACCAGTATGGCGAATATGGAGCACATGTAGACGATAGTACTTCATTCCAAGTATATAATAATGTAGAAGAAAATGCCTCTTCTATCGAAGCGGTTAAGGATACATATGGCAAGGTATTAAACTATGATAATGAAGTGATTACAGCATACTATTTCTCAACTTCATGTGGATATACATCAAGTGCGAATGAAGTATGGATGAGCAATACACCATTAGAATATCTAACAGGAAAATTACAAGTTGATGATGAGAAAGTAAAAGAGTTAGACTTGACAGAGGAAAAGAAATTCAGAGAGTTTCTTACAAAGGAAAGCTATGATACATACGATAGTGACTTTGCATGGTATCGTTGGCAAACGAAAGTGTCGTTAGCAGATTTGAAGAAGACAATTGATGCAAAGCTAAAATCACGATATAACGCAAACAGTAGGCTGATATTAACACTTGTAAATGGTAAATATATTAGCACTCCAGTTGAGACAGTAGGTAATATCAAGAGTATTACAATTACGAAACGTGCAACGGGAGGTGTCGCAACCGAAGTTATTATCAAAGGTTCGAAGAATACAGTAAAAGTAATCTCTGAATATAACATTCGAATTCTATTATCGCCAAGTGGTAACGACGTAGTTCGTCAGGATGATAGTAAGATTTCTAATATGAGTTTACTACCAAGTGCCTTTATTATTATCGATGAAATTAAAAAAGACGATAAGCTAACTGGTTATAAGATTCGCGGTGGTGGATATGGTCACGGTGTTGGTATGAGCCAGAATGGTGTGAAAGCAATGGTGGAAGATGGTTATAAATATGAGGATATACTAGAGCATTACTATACGGGGGTTAGTATTGCTTCGATATATTAGAAAATTGAATTACTTATAAAAAATAGTTTCTAAGTAGTGGGGATTTACACTGCTTAGAAACTGTTTTAATTTATTTTAGTATTTTACCAAATAAAAAAAAACCAATCACAAAAGATTGATTCTTTTTTTACTGCGGAAGATGGGACTTGAACCCACACGTTCGTAGAACACAGCATCCTTAGTGCTGCCTGTCTGCCATTCCAGCACTTCCGCATATACAGATTCATCATAATAGCTCATCAGTACGATAAATATTATATGATTTTTAATTGTCTTTGTCAAGTGGTTTTTGAATACTGATTTTGGTAAGGGCTTTTTTATTACTTAGCAAGAATTGATAAATCATGGGCAATGATTAGGAAGTGAAAATGACAATAATCCTTTAAAATAATTATACAAACATTACTACAGAATATTATTGGATTAAGGAAAAGATTGTTACTATTTATTGTGTGGGATTGAAAAATATGGTATAATAATTTGTACATATGCGAAGGTATAATGCTTATAAAAAAGGGAGGTCATTACAATGAACAAACAGAAAACGACTAATGGAAATAGTAAAAGTACAACGACCGAAAAAATAAGCTTTTTAGGAAGTATTAAAGGAAAAGTACTTCTTATGGGTGCGCTTTCTATACTGGTATCTGTAATCCTTGGAATGGTAGGTTTAAGTTCTCTAAGCAAGAATGATAACAATAATAATCTTCTTTCTAGGATTAATGATATCAGTCTTTTGCAATATGAGAATCAGAGTCTAGAGACATCATATCTCTATGCACTTGATGATTCCTATCTTGGAGATATCATAAACAATCTACATACAATGGAGGAGAAGGCTACGCAAGCAGTAGATTTTTCCTCAGGTGATCAAAAGAAAGATGTCAGTAATATTCAAACAAGTATATCAGAGATTTTGCAAAATCAAGAGAAGATTCGTTCTCTTTGTACAGAGAGAGGCTTTACACAGGATACAGGCTCTTATGTGAATTTCTTACAGAATGATGCAGCAATAACTTCACAATTTGACAGCATCTCTAGTAGTACATGGGTAGAGGGGAATTGGACGAATGCCTATACAGCTGACACTGTAAAAATAGGTGGAAAAAACTATACGAAGATGGTTTATGACAATGCTTTACCTCAGCCAGGAAAACGTGATTACTTTCTTGTACGTATTGGTGGAAGTGGCATGAAATATAAAGGAACCATTTACATTAGTAATATTGTGCTCTCAGGCGGAAACAAGGAAACAATGAATATCTCATCTATAGGAGATTATTCATATGGTAGTGCATTTGCTGGTATTGAATATGAAGATATTTTTGGAGCACCTGCACTAAAAATTAATGCAAACTATACTAGTACTGATGGTAGTTGGGAAGAAATCGCTGTAAAGATTCCTTTTAAAGAGTTAAACAATATGGATTATTCCCATGTATATTTTGAATTGTATTTTGAGGATACATATCCAGCAGGTGCTGCCGCTGCCAATACCTTAGATGGAATGTATAATTTTGGTGGCAAACTTGCTGAATTGAATGCTGCATTTGGAACTTACAGCAAACATGTCGTAGAAGGAAAGGATATAGCAGAAGAATCTCTTTCTGTAGTTGCAATCTTAGATGAACTAATAGGAGCAGTTTCCAACTATGCGAAAGATGAGGGGCAAAAAAATGCTGCTCTTGAAGGGTTGAATGCGAAGAAGAGTGCATTTACGCAAATCAGCAAGGAAGATGAGCAAATATTTGCGTTGAAGAAAGCGAATATTCAACTTTCACAGGAGCTAACAACGCAAAATGAGTTGATGCAAGATAACATTGCAAAATCTACTGCTACAGCAAAGAACAGTTTAACGGCTATGATTGTTGGCATTTTGCTTGCAAGTACAATCTTATTAGTTATAATTACTCTTTTCATTAATCAAGTGATTAATCGCAGTATTCGTAAATTCAAAGAAACATTGGAACAGATTACAGCAGGTAACCTTACCGTTAGAGCAGTTGCAACGGGAAAGGATGAGTTTTCTATTTTTGGAAAATCATTAAATGTATTCTTGGATAAGCTTGTAGGAATTCTACATAATACACAAGCAATATCACAGAAAGTAGCCAATTCTGGTGAAGGATTGAGTGAGATATCTACAGTAGGTAGTGAAAGTTCATATGAAGTAGAGAGAGCTGTTAATGATATTTCCAATGGAGCAGTTTCACAAGCATCAGAAATCGAAGAAGCAGCAGGAACTATGTTTGATATGGCAACATCCTTTGAAAAAATCGTTACAAATGTAGAACGTTTGAATTCAATAACAGAGGAAATGCGTGAAATGGCTGTGGAGTCTTCAAACTTCATGACAGAGCTTGCTGTATCGAATAAGCGTACCGCTGATGCGTTTGACCAAGTAGCACAGCAGATACATATTACAAATGAATCGGTACAAAAGATACATGAAGCAGCAGATTTCATTACATCAATCGCAAGCCAGACAAGTCTATTATCTCTTAATGCAAGTATAGAAGCTGCAAGAGCAGGAGAGGCAGGTAAAGGATTTGCAGTTGTAGCTTCTGAGATTCAGAAACTTTCGGAACAATCCAACTCATCTGCTACGAATATCGAAACGATTATTAGAGAGTTATCGGTAGAAGCAACTAAGACTGTTGATATTATTGATACAGTTTCTGGGACAGTAAATGAACAGCAAGATAAGCTAAACTCTACACAGAAGCAATTTGTGAATCTTGAACATCGTGTACAAGACGCAAGTAAAGGAACGAATGAAATTAAGAAATTCACATCAGATTGTGATACTGCCCGTATTAAGGTAGAAGGTGTTATTCAGAATCTTTCTGCTATTTCTGAGGAAAATGCAGCTTCAACAGAGGAAACTATGGTTTCTATGTCAGAACTTAATGTAACGATTAAGAATCTTGCGGAAGAAGCCAAATTATTAATGGAATCTGCAGAAGAGATGAAGAATGATTTGAAATTCTTTAATTTATAGAGATAGAGACAAAAAAGGACTTTAACATTTCAAGAGGGAGGTGTTGAAGTCCTTTTTGACTGCTAGTTATATATAGATTCTCATATATAGATGTAACTCATGATATAGAGCAGTATGATGAAGAAACTGTAAATATATCAATAAAATGTGACGTTAATTGACAATGTAATCCAGTTGAATTATAATAAATATGTTGTAATTTACCAAGGAATATGAATAAAAATAAATGAAGGAGTGAATCAATTAGTAACCATTGGGCAGGGAAAACTTACACAATCGAAAGGGGAAAGACATGAAGAAAAATACGAAAAAATTAGGATCATGGCTTCTTATTGCAGCAATGTTGGTAGGAAGTATATTGGTGAATGGTAACCAAATTCAAGCGGCAACAAAACCGTCACTTAACAAAAAGACAATTAACTTATTAGTGAATAAAAAGTATACATTAAAGGTTAATAATAAAATTAGTGGATCTACATATAATTGGAAAAGTAGTAATAAAAAAATAGCTACAGTAACGAATGCAGGGGTAGTACAAGGTAAAGCGAAAGGAAATACAACAATAACTTGTACGATTAGCGCAAAGAAGAAGAATTACAAATTGGAGTGTAAAGTAACGGTAATTAAGCCATCAACGAAAGTTTCTATTTCCAATAAGACAGAGATGATGAATGTTGGTGAGAGTTATGCGTTAAAAAGTTCATTAGCACCAAAGAGCACGAATGACATTGTATCATGGTGTACAAGTGATAAGGCAATTGCTCAAGTAGATAGCAAAGGTACGATTAAGGCTAAAAAATCTGGTGTAGCAATTATCACAGCAAAGACAGAAAGTGGTAAGACAGATACATGCAGAATCTTGGTGGCAGATAAAAAAATGGTAGTTGATAATGAAAATGATTTAGTATTGGCATTAGCAAATGCGAAGGTAACAAACTTAACATTAGCAACACAAGCTGAAATTAATGTAACAATTCCAGAAGGCAATCATGAGAATATAACATTTACAGTAGATGCGCCAAAAGGTGAAGTAATAAACAATGCTGTATTTAAAGAGGTTATTATTAAGAACATTGCACCATCTACATGGGTAGAGAATGCGATGAACAATGATATAACAGTTACTGCACCGAATGCAAGAGTAGTAGTTTCTGAAAATGCAGTTGTAAATAGTATTAAGAGTGAAACGACAGGAAATGTAAATGTTGAAGCAAATGGAAAAGTTAATTCTGTAGTAGTGAACAGAACATCTACATTGAATCTTAGTGGTAAAACAACGGAAATATATGTTGTCATTAACGCAGAAGATAGTAAGTTGTCGTCATCAGTTAAGATGATGATTACATTGAATGCAAGTGCAAATGTTGAATTAACTGCAGGCGCTGAGGGAACGAGTGTTAATAAAGGAAACGATACAGTCAAGATTAACATTAATAACGAAACAGGTGCTACAATTATTATAAAAAAAGCGGATGGAACAATAGAAAAGATTGAAGTACCAAAGGATGACACAGAAACAAACATAATTATCCCAAGTACGCCATCAGAACCTGCAAAGAATGATCCTTCGGAGAATAAGCCTTCTGATAGTGATGATGGTAAAAAAGATGATGAGGATAAAGGTAACGAGGAAGAAGACAAGACGGAAGTTGAAGTACGTTTTGTTATAAAAGCGAATAGTGAAGATGGATATGAAAACACTTGGTCAAAGTCAATAACGAAGAATAAAGGTGATATGTTAACGAATGCTGACTTGCTTTCAAGTGAAGAGATTAATAAAGTGCTAGGTGATGGCTGTGAATTCCTATATTGGTTTGGTTTAAGTTATTATGAAGATAAAACAACTGGTTATGTAAATTCTGATTATTTTAAGTTGGATCCGAATGAAAATCTAGGTTACAAATTAAGTGGAAGAGTGACTTTAATAGCAGTGTATAAAGGAAATACAACATATAAAGCATGTATTTTCTTGAGTGGCATACTTGAAGATACAAATGTTAGTATGATTAATACACTGGATAATACATTAATTATACCAAATGGAGAAGGTCGTTACGATTTATTACCGGGTGATTATAAAATAGTGGCAGAAAATTGTGAGGATTATTGCTTAAGTATTACATATGAAGATGCAAATCTAGAACGTGGCTGGACGTGCTATTTACGTCAAAGAGGTACAGTTGGTGTTACAGTGAGAGCAGATAGCATTGTTGAAAAATTCTATGTTGCATCAGGTTCAACACTTTCTCTTGATAAATTGCCAGATGTTAAAATCGAGGGAAGTGAACTTTTATATTGGAATGTAGAGCGCGAAGCTACACGAGAAAAAATTGGTCAATATGGCGGAACACAAGGTGAAAAAGTTACTGAGATAACAATAACTGAGGATACAGTGATATATGCGATATACGATCCAGTTCCTGCTGATGCATATGTAAGGGTTAAAGTACCTAAGTGCGAATATTATAATGAAAGTTCAAAAGAGTATGACAATGAAATATATATGACTGATAGTGATGGCAATAGAATAATGCCTACTACAATATATGCAGATGAAGATATTTATGATTTGAAGCTGGGTGAATACTATTTGAATTATAAGGACAAGCGAGTAAAATATACCGTAGATAATATAGAAATTGCAAGACAAATAACAAGTGTGCAGTTTTTATATCAAGAATTAGGTGTAAAAACTATTGATTAATAGTTGAGTATAAAAATATTTTTCAAAACAACAGGTGACTGAGATTTTAATCTTTGTCACCTGTTGTTTTTTGCATGTACGACTTAAATCATTTTTTTCTTGTTTGTATAGTATGATTCCACTTCATCAGCCAATATTCAGATTACCTCTTTGTTTACTGACAGACTTAATAAACTTGATAGTAAGTTTCCAAAGTTTATGACCAAGACAAAAGAGGATAATACCCATTGCAATGGAGATAAAGAAGTAAGGAACTGCTCCAGCAGAGAATGAGCCCATTTCGAACTGAATTTGTGGAATTTCAATTCCCATTGAAAAGGCAATCAATTTGATTACGCCACTAATAGGGCAAAGGATAGCACATAGCATACAAGTAACCGCAGTAATACTAAGGCAGGGAAGGATAAACATTCCACCAATACTGACATAGCTGTAAAAACGAACAACAGCACCGAATTTCTTCAAGCTAAAGGAAGTGTTTTCTGTAATACTTTCTCCAAGATATGCTTTTGCAAGGCTTTTCGCATCACCTAATCGATTAATTACTTCTTCAGAGGAAAGTCCGTTTGCCTCTAATTCTAGCATAGAACTTTTGATTTCTTTAACAATATCTACTCGTTCAGAAGCGGGCATTGATTTTAAATGCCTATCTACTTTTTCCAAATATTCATTCATTAACTTATCCATTCTATAGTCCTCCCTTTATTTCTGAAATTGCATTCAATAAATTCGCCCATTCACATGACATTGCTTCTAAATATTCTTTCCCTTTATCCGTGATGGAGTAGTATTTTCTAGGTGGTAGTCCCTCGGTTGTTTCTTGCCAAAAGGAGGTTAAATAATCCTCTTTCAATAGTCTTCTTAAAAGTGGGTAAATCGTACTTTCTGTTGCAGTCACGATAGGCCACTTTTCAAGTTCACTAATAATCTCATAGCCATAATATGACTTTTGGTTTATCAATAACATTATGCAAAATTCAAGAGTACCACGCTTTATTTGCGATTTCCAATCATCTACATTCAAGTACATCGCCTCCTTTAGATACATCGTACTACACAGTACCTGTGTTGTCAATAGTGCATCAGGGAAAATATGCTAAATTATTTGTTGAATAATGGAGAAAAATATGCTATGATAAATGCTAAGATTTACTAAATAGGAGGGAAAACAATGTTAATTGGATTTGTAATTGCGATATTAGAGATAGTAGCAATGTGGACAATCTTTACAAAAGCGGGTGAAAAAGGATGGAAGAGCATTGTGCCAATATACAATGTGTATATGCTTTATAAAATTACGTGGGGAAATGGCTGGTATTTCTTGGCTACCCTGATTCCTGGTGTTAATATAGTGATGGTTATTATTACAATGGTAAAATTAGCGAATGCATTTGACCAAGGAACAGGCTTTGCTATTGGATTGATTTTACTTAATCCAATATTTGTGATACTACTTGCATTTTCTAATGCAGAATATGTGGGAATATAGTTGTCGTAGTATTATGATAATCACGTAGTACTTAATAATAGAATGAAAATGAAAAAGCTCAACTCTTTGCCAAAAGTGGAAAGGGGCTGAGCTTTTTTCATGCGAAAAATTCTTTACAACATGACTTTAGTCACATAAGAAAAGTTCTTTTTTCACTACCGAAAGAATTTATAAATTGATATGATATAAACATAAAGAAGAAAATGCAAGAAAGGAAAATGCATCTATGTCGGATATTATTTTAAAAACAATGGATTTAACAAAGAAATACCAAAACAAAGCAGTAGTAGATGGGTTGAATATAGAAATTAAAAGGGGAGAGATATTCGGTCTACTTGGGCCGAATGGGGCAGGAAAGAGCACAACCATGAATATGATTTGCTCTATTGTAAAACCTACAGCAGGCTCCATTGAACTGTTAGGGAAGAATCCTTGGAAACAGAAGAGAGAAGTGATTCATCGAATCGGCTATATTCCACAGGATTTAGCGATTCACGGGAAGTTAAAGGCGTGGGAGAATGTAGAGTTATTTACTTCTCTTTACGGAATAAAGGGTGAGGAGTTAAAACGAACAGTAGAGGAATCGTTAGAATATGTAGGACTATTGGAAAAGAAGAATGAGTTCGCCAAGAACTTCTCTGGTGGTATGAAGAGAAGATTGAATATTGCGTGTGCAATTGGACACCAGCCTGATTTACTTATCTTTGATGAACCAACGGTAGGAATTGACCCACAGTCAAGAAACTTTATTTTGGAGAAAATTAAGGAGTCGAACAAGAAGGATACAACAGTTATCTATACAAGTCATTATATGGAAGAGGTAGAAGCTATTTGTACCAGAATTGCGATTATGGACAATGGAAAGATTATTGCGTGTGGAACGAGTAAGGAATTAAAAGAGCTTGTATCGAATGGTGAGGAGGATATTACTTTAGAGGAAGTATTCTTAACGTTGACAGGAAAAAGTTTAAGAGACTCTATCGGATAAGAAAAAAAGCAAGTTAAAGATATTGAGTTGTGGTCAATTGTGAACCTTTTTGTAATGCGTGAAGATTATACTAAGAAGTTTCATAAACAATTATATTAAATTACATTGGAAGGAGTCAGAGAGGTAAAATGATTCGATATATTGTAAAAAACAATTTGAAGCTAATGCTTCGGAATAAATGGGTAATAGCTGTTATGATTTTAGGTCCGATTCTGATTATAAGTATTATATCAAGTGCTTTTGGGGAATTAATGAAGTCATATGAAGGTGTGGATGAATTCAAGGTGGGATATCGAGTAGAGGAAGATGTTCAACAAGGCTATATGGAGCAAATGAAGCAAGCAGGTAAAGAGGCAGGTATCATCTTTGAGAAGTATCCAGAAGGTGAGATTAAGGCATTAATAGAAAACAATGAACTTGCAGGCTTTGTGGAAATGGGTGCTAAGTCATATACGGTGTATGAAAGTGAGGACTATGTAGTAGAAGGAATTACACTAGAGTATTTTATGAATCAGGTTATGAAGGAAGGAGAAAACCAAGCATTACAACAGATAGTTCCAGCTATACAGAAGGAGGAAATAGATCTTCCTGTAATACAGCTTACTTATATGCCGGCTATAGATTCAAATAATTATTATGGAATTGTGTATATTGTGTATTTTATTTGGTGTGGTATTGTCGGCGCAACCAATATACTTGCAAGTGAGAAGAAAAATGGGATTGGAAGAAAGTATCAAGTTAGTGGATTATCAGATATTTCGTTGTATTTGGGAAAATGGATTCCTTTAGTGCTTGCTGTTCTTGTAGAGACCGCAATTACCATGATTGCAACGATTCTTATATTTGATATTCAATGGGGTAATCCTTTACTGTCAGCTTTAATAATTGTATTGTCTATTATGGCAAGTACATCATTTGGATTCATGATTTATAATCTGTGTGATAATCTTGCTGTGACGATTATTTTATTATTTACTTCGGTTTGGTTTATGGGCTTTTTGGGTGGAAGTTTTGAAACCTATATGTTTTCAAGCACTTCAGATATGTTGAAGAATGTTTCACCAATTTATCATATAAATCGTGCATTGGTTGAATATTCCTGTATGGGAGAAAGCACCTATACAAATAGTTGCATCCTATATATGCTTGGGATTACGGTAGTATGCTCTGTAATTGCACTTATTGCCGATGGGATTAGAAAGAGAGGAAGAGCATGAGCCATTTTTTATCATTACTGAAAATGAATATAAAACTGTTACTGAGAAATAAGGCATTTTTGTTTTTTCTTTGCCTAACACCACTTGTATCTGCACTCATTTTGGGAATAAAAGCAGATTTCAAATTGTATACAGAAGAAGCAGAAGAAATTCATATTATAGAGCTTGATGATTGTAGCGATAGAGCTGTATATGTTAGTGATACATCTGCTTTCGTAGTTAAAGTATATGATTCTTCCCAAACAGAATTGTCAGAGTATGTATTAGAGCAGCTTGCATACTCAGGAATGTTTTCTATATGTCGTAGTGATACAAGTAAGATGACAGAGGAAGAGGTGCTCAAACAGGCAAAAAGTGATGCTTTTGATGATAGAGCTGGTACATTACTATATCTAAAAGAAGATTTTGATACATGCGTATTAGCTGGTGATTATGCCAATGCACTTCAGATTTATGATGTATCTGATGACGAAAGATGGGTGCTGTTTGAAACAGAGATTTCATCCCTGCTATCTAAGATTCATCAAGTGTCAGCTAATACGGGAATGGATACAGATACAGTGCTAAGAGTACTTCGTTCTTTAGCAGAAGAGATGCCAGAAAAAGAAGTGGTTAGCCTAAGTGGGAAAGAAGAGATTGCATTAACAAATGAGCAGAGGGCATATAAATCACCGATAGGATATGCGTTTGCTATTATTACACTAGGTTTTCTTTTCTGCGGTGTTTGCGTAGCACATACTGTGATAGAAGAACAGGATAATAAGGTTTATACAAGACTTATGTTATCGAAATTAAGCCAGTCAGAATATTTGTGTTCGAAACTTGCTATGTCTGTCATCATTTCCATTATGCAGACTTTGATTTTAGGAATCTATATGTTTGTTGTAAAGGATATGAATTTTGGAATTAGTAAGTTAAACTTTTTGGTAATAATTTTTTTCTTGGGATTAATTTTCAGTACACTTAGTTTTGTAATAGGCGTTCTTCTGGGAGATGTTATGAGTTCGAATTATGCAGTGTTTTCTGTTTGGACGATCTCGGCATTGCTTTCGGGGATGTACTTTCCAATAGATAGTAGCTCAGTAACAATAAAAGCCCTATCAAATCTAATGCCACAGCGCTGGTTTATGAAAGCCGCAGAAATGTTGTTTGTAGGAGACAACAGTGTCTATTCTATGATACTATGTATTACAGTAGCATATCTTATTGTGATTATGAGCATCGGAGGTATTGGACTAAAAATCAAACGAGGCAATGTGTAATTTGTGCCTGTGATTCAAAGTTTGCAGGCGATGGGAAAGGCATGGTTATTAATATGGCAGAACATTTTAGGGAGACATATTTCCTTGCAATCAGAACGTGTCTGTTACTAGTATTAGAAGTATATATTGTGTTAACAAAGTCTGTTTTAACAGGGGCGTCCAGTTGGGTGCTCCTGCTTTTGGCGTTGTTTGTTGGTGCTATGGCGGGCAAGGAATTGGTAAAAACGAGAATGAGGAAGTGGTTCTTGCTAGGTATCGCAATTTTGTTATGTGGCATTATGATTGTAACACTTGGGAAAGAATTTATGTTGCTTGGAATATTTCTTGTCTATGAAATATTTTCTATAGTGAAACCGTCCTTGATTTGGTACTGCATGCCATTTGTCTTAGCGTGTGTGCCTAGTGAAATAGGAATTTATGTGCAACTCGTATTCACAATGTTAATAGGGATTATCTATATACAACATGACTTTGTAGTTGCTTCCTACCTGAAACAAACACAGGAAGATACCATGGTGGAGCAACGCTTGAAACAAAATATACATCAGCAAGAGCATGAATATAGGGAAGAGATGAAACGTAGTTTGTTGATGGCAGAAAACCAGCTCTTAGAGGAAAGAGCAAGATTGTCACAAACGCTGCATGATAAGCTAGGACACAATATCAATGGTTCTATCTATCAGTTAGAGGCAGTTAAATTAATTATGGAAAAAGAGCCAGAAACAGCAAAGAAAATGACACAGGCTGTAATTGAGCAGTTACGAATGGGAATGGATGAGATTCGTGCTATTTTAAGGAAGGAACGACCAAAGAAATATAGATTAGCTTTACTGCAACTTCAGCAGCTTTGTGACGAGTGTAATCAAAAAGGTGTTGAGGCAGAGCTTGTGGTAGAAGGGGAACTGGGAGAGGTTTCAGAAAAATACATTGAGATTATTTTAGATAATGCATTTGAAGCTGTTTCGAATTCCTTAAAGTATGCGAAATGTAGTAAAATAGAGATTACCATTTATGTATTGAATCAATTGATTCGCTGTAGTATTTCTGATAATGGAGTTGGCTGTGATATGATAGAAGAAGGCATGGGAATCACAGGAATGCGCAAGAGAGTACGTGAAGTGAATGGAATTCTAAATTTTGAAACAGAGGTAGGATTTACTATAAATATATTATTGCCGAGGTAAGTGTGAAGGACGCATTCTTCACGGATTAAAGGAGTCATGTATGAGTATAGAGATGAAAGAAAAAATCAGAGTAATCATTGCAGATGATAGTGATTTTGTGCGAGATGGAATGCGCATTATATTACAGATAGATGACGATTTTGATGTAATTGGATGTGCTAGTAATGGAAGAGAAGCGATAGAGATTGCAAAGCAGATACCACCAGATGTCATTTTAATGGACATTCAGATGCCCGAAATGGATGGCATTGAAGCTACGAAGCATATAGTAGAAAATAATCTAGGAAAAGTATTGATTTTAACAACTTTTGATGATGATGACTTGGTACAGAATGCTCTGCGAAGTGGCGCAAAAGGTTATCTTATTAAAAACCATACTCCGGAGCATTTAAAACAGATGATTAAGTCTGTTTATTATGGAACTGGAGTTATGGAGGAGAGCATTCTTGAAACTCTTACCAAGAATTCAGAGATACAGATATCACGATTTCAAGAGGAAGGCTATACTCCAAGAGAGATAGACATTATTAAAGCAGTTGCAGAAGGATTATCGAATAAAGAAATCGCAAGTAAATTATATATTAGTGAAGGAACGGTAAAGAATTATATTACAACGATTTTGGCAAAGGAAGATTTGTCGCATCGAACTGCTCTTGCGGTATATTATCTGACAGGGAAAAAGCCAAATTGAAATTACATTCAAAAATAAAACATTTAGAGAAAAAGTCGGGTTTATCCAAATAAAAACTGTTACCATAAGTACATCAAGGAATGAATGGAGATGCAGCAGTGAACTATTATGAGAGAATTCAAAAATCAATAGATTATATGGAAGATAATCTGGAGTATGATATTAAAGTAGAAGAAATAGCGAAAGAAGCATATATGTCTGTCTCAAGCTTTCATCGAATCTTCTTTGCGATTACAGGATATCGGGTAAAGGAATATCTGATTAATCGCAGAATAGGAAAATCCTCTGAGGAACTAAAAATGAATCAGACAAAAGTAATTGATATTGCTATGAAATATGCATATGACAGCGTGGATGCATTTTCGAGAATCTTTAAGAAAGTAACTGGGCATACTCCAAGTTCTTGTGCAAAAGGAATGTATCAGTATAAATTTGAAAGGATGAATGTGATGGAAAATTATTTTGAAATGGACGAACAAGGAATGCTTGAACAATATCCTGATATCAAAGTACTAAAAAATTTACCACAAATGAGAGTTGCATATTATTGCTTCTATGGTAAAGACCCAGAGAGTGGAGCTTTTTCGGAGATGAAGAAGTGGGTACAAGCTAATGGAGTAGATTATAGAAATGAAAATTACCGTATATTTGGTTACAATGCACCAGATACAGATGCTTCAGCAGAGGAGTATGGTTATGAGGTATGCGTTACCATTCCGGAAGATATGGAAGTAACGGATGAAAAGATAAAAACAAAGACATTACATGGTGGATTATATGCAGTAGTTTCTATAGAGCCTAAGGAAGATTTAGGAGAAGAGATTATGCTAGGCTGGAAGCGATTCTCTAAATGGCTTGAAGGTAGTAAGTATGTATACGGGGAAGCACAATGGCTAGAGGAACACTTAGGATTTGGAGATGATTTTGAACACCTTGGCGGAGTTGATTTGTATATGCCAATTGCAGTAAAACCGAAATTAGAAGAAATTGAAATGATAGAGGAAGAGATAGAACCATTTACAGTAGCGACATACACAGCAACAGGTCGTGGTGCGGAAGAGAAAGCAAGAAAATATATGTTCAAATGGTTGATGGAGCAGGGAATTGATTTGGCAGATGAGAATGTTAGGATATTTGCGTTTTATAATTTTGAGCAGATTAATAAACCGGGTTATTTCTATAAGTTATATATAAAGATAGCAGAAGATATGGACATAACGGATAGTAAGATAGAGAAAGAAGTTTTTCAAGGTGGAATGTATCTAAAAAACCATGTGAAATATAAAGTCAACGGGCCATCATGGTTTAACTTTATACAAAGCATTGAGCAAAGTAAAATCTATTCATTTGGATTACAGCCTTTTATGGAAGAATATCTGATTACGAAAACAATCATTGATAGTGAGACAGAAATTATTCAACATATGCCTGTTACAAAAGAAATCTCCATGTAAATTGTATGTAAACTTCGTTAGTACGCCCTTTTTCTGTGATATAATACGAGAGAAAAAATCATTTAAAAACCGTAGCATTGCTACATTTTTGGGAGGGCAATATGCTAGAGACATGGAATTCTAATATTATGACAAACTATCAATTGTTAAGCAAGTTAGAGAAAAAGGTAGCAGACTATATATTAGAAAATGATAATCAAGTGGCAGAGATGACGTTGCGCCAGTTAGCAGCAGAGTGTGAGGTCGGACAACCTACGGTTGTTCGAATGGTACATGCCTGTGGATATGAGAGTTTTAAGAGTTTTCGTAGGGATATATGGATAGCAATAAGCGAAAGAGAGAAAAGGCAGTTAGAGATAAAGACAACAAACAAGAAAACCTCTAGGCATCAAATGGAGATAGAAGTAATACAAGACGATATTCAGATGATACTAGATATGGTGAAAGCGATTGATCGAGAGAAGTTAAAGGAAATCGTTTCTTTATTGAAGAAGGCAAATATTATTGATATCTATGGGACGGATAATTCTGCAAATGCAGCAGGTGAATTGTCGGGAAAGCTACTGCATCTAGGGCTTACTTGCCGAAACTATACGGATTTGTTTTTTCAGAAGATATCAGCAGGGCATCTTGGACATAAGGATGTGGCGATTGCATTTTCAATTGCAGGGGAGACGAAAGCGGTTGTTGATGCACTTGTGGCGGCAAAGTCGTGTGGAGCGAAGACAATTGCAGTAACAGGGAATCTATCATCTACTGCGGCAAGAGTAAGTGATTATGTTTTCTATACGCCGACAATATGTCGAAATGAAGTGAGTAAGTGGATTTCATCTCGTATATCACAAATTGCATTTATCGATTTACTATGTGCAAGTATATTAACGAGTGATCCAGAACGGTTCGGGAAACAACTTAATAAGTCAACATTAGGATTTCAAGAAGATCTGATTGAAAAATACAGAGAATGATACAAAGGAAAAAGTATGACCTTGAGACCTCGTTGAATAAATCAAAAAAATAACTTAGTGGAGCAATGCTCCATTAGGTTATTTTTTTTGGGACTTAACATAAATTGCGTTTACATGGATTTAACATGAAGCACATAAAAAGTTTAAAAATGCTCGGTATGATACACAAGACAACAGAGCAAGGACAACGGTGTCAAACAGGCATCGTCCTATCAGAGAGGGTGTGAAAGATGGTTCGTCAGATGACGAAGTTATGTATACCGACAATTATTTCCTTGCTACTAATCGGAATGTATTCCATAATTGATGGTTTGTTTGTTGGAAGAGTGACAGGAGATGTGGGACTTGCCGCAATTAATATTGCGTGGCCAATACCTGCGTTAATAACAGCAATTGGAGTAGGAATCGGATCAGGCTGCAGTGTTTTATATTCTCATCAACGAGGAGAATCATTGGAGCAGGAGAGTGAACTTACATTACATAGTGGAATAACTTGTTTGTTGATAAGTGGATTACTAGTAACTGTTTTACTAGGTATAACGTATCCATCTATATTAAGAGTACTTGGTTCTACAGGAGAGGTTTGGATACAGGCTAAGAAGTACAGTGAAATCATTATTCTTGGTTCTGCATTTCAGATATTCGGAGCTGGCTTTATTCCGATTTTGAGAAATATGGATTTACCGATACAAGCAATGTTTAGCATGATTGCTGGTATGTTGACTAATCTTGGTATTAACTACTATCTAATTGTGGTACTTAGATTAGGAATACAAGGAGCTGCATATGGAACAGTCATATCACAAGTATTGGTTTCGATTATCTGTATTGTCATAATCGTGAGAAAGAGAGGATACCGTCCGAAATGGATTCTTTCCTATAAGCGAATTAGGAAGATTGCTAAGAGTGGTTTATCAGCGTTTGGAGTATCTATTGCACCATCGGTTGCATTAATGATTACGAATAAACAATGTTTATTTTATGGCGGAGAAGAGGCAGTGGCATGTTATGCAGTGATTTCCTATATTGTGTTTCCTGTATATTCAATGTTGACAGGAATCGGAGATGGAAGCCAGCCACTCATAAGCTTCTATTCGGGAGCAGGAGATCAAAAGCGGTTGCAGGAAGTAAAGAAGATAGCATATTCCTTTATTGTAATGTTATCTACCTTGCTGTTTGTGGCAGTCTTACTAGTAAAAGTCTACTTACCAAAATGGTTTGGAATATCGAGTCAAGCAGCAATGTATTTTAACAGAGGAATGTCCATCAGTATGCTTTCTTTCTTTGCCGTAGGATTTACGAAATTCAGAATTGCTTATAGGAATGCAACGCTAAGGGTAAAAGAAGCGATGCTAGTAATCTATGGAGAAAGCTTGCTCGTTAGTCCGATTCTACTATGGCTATTACCGTTGTGCTTGGGGCTAGATGGGATATGGATATCACTTCCGATGACAGGGGTAGTTATGTTCATCGTATCTAGGAAGATAGGTGATATGTGAAAGAAAACGTTACATAAAAAAGATAGGAGTTGAAATAAGTGAAAAGAAAAGCAGCAATTCGTAATATGGGTGCAGTTATGTTGTTTATTATACCAGCCCTTATTCCATTAGTAGTATTTTGGATTTATCCAATTCTGCGTTCGATGTTTATTAGTATTACAGATTGGGATTATATGAGTACTGATTATAATATTGTATGGTTTGATAACTTTCGTATGTTACTAAAAGATAGCAGATTTTATGAGGCACTGAAAAATACAGTCGTGTTTGCATTAGGGACTGTGATACCAACAGTAATCGGTGGTTTGTTCTTAGCATTGTTACTACAAAAACAATTTCGGGGCAGTGGAATATTCAAGTTTATTCTGTTTTCGCCGTGGATAACACCTACCGTTGCCGTTAGTATTGTATGGACTTGGATATACGAGCCTGATTCGGGAATTGCCAATATGGTATTGAATTTTTTGAATCTCCCAAGTATGAAATGGATATCAAGTTCCAATACAGCGATGCTATCCGTGGTAATTGTTACGGTTTGGAAGAGTATCGGATATGCAATGGTATTTTACCTATCAGCACTTGAGAAAGTACCAAGTGAATTATATGAAGCCTCAGGGTTAGATGGGGCAAATAGATGGAAGCAGTTCTGTTATGTAACACTTCCCTCAATATCACCAACTACATTTTTCCTTGTGATTATTACTATGGTTAATTCTCTGCAAGCATATGACCAGATTCAAATACTTACGCAGGGCGGACCTTCGGGAAGTACAAGAACGTTACTATATATGTATTACCAGTTAGGTTTCAAAGAATTCAATATGGGGCAGGCATCAGCAGTAGCGATTGTAATAATTATGATTACGATAGTCTTATCCTTAATTCAATTTATTGCATCAAAGAAATGGGTTCACTATTAAAGAAGGAGAATAGCAAATGCAAGTGAGAGGTAATACCTATGTGGAAGTCATTCGAAAGAGTATAAAAATTATAATTCTTACAGCAGTAAGTATTTTTACAGCATTCCCGTTTATATGGATGATAGTGAGTGCGTTAAAGACAAAAGTGGAAATTATGAATGCAACAATTTTCTTTCCAAGTGATCCTCAGTGGAATAATTTTATAGAAGTAATATTTCATTCGCCATTGATACGTTACATAGGAAACAGTTTATTTGTTTCTATCGTAACACTAATCATACAGATTGTGTCGGGAGCTATGATTGCATATGCACTAGTATTTATGAGATTTCGTGGAAGGAAACTTCTATTTGCAATTATTATGGGAACGTATATGCTTCCAACGGCAGCAACATATATTCCAAGTTATATTATCCTAGCGGATATGAAATTATTAGATAGTTATACTGGTTTAATTGTATCAAATGCAGTAAGTATTTTTGGAATCTTCTTGCTTAGACAAGCATTTATGCAAGTTCCGCAAGGGCTTGTTGAAGCAGCTAGAATAGATGGAGCGAATCATGCCAAGATTTTAATCTATATGATTGCACCAATGACCAAATCCTCGTTTATAACATTTGGATTAATGAGTTTTATATCAACGTATAACAGTTATATGTGGCCTTCATTAATCACAGATTCCCCTGAGAAGAGTTTAGTATCGCAAGGTCTTAGACGTTTCTTTATTGAGGGAGGAGCTTATGGAACAGAGTGGTCTCTTGTAATGGCAGGAAGTGCACTGATTGTTTTACCATTGTTACTTGTTTTTATGTTTACACAGAAATGGTTTATCAATGGAATCGGTGGAGACACAGGAATGAAAGGGTAGTTATTTCGCATGATTCAGGTTTCAAAAGGTTTATTTATTCTTTCGAATGAATACTTGAAACTATTTATTCATTTGAAAGTGGTTGAGGTACTTGTGTAAGATAGGTTTTGATACAAAACTTGGTACGCTTTCAAAGCTTCTTCGCTGCTGTACTATAACACAAAACACGCTGCACACCTAAGTACTTCTAAGTGTGTACGGGAGAGATTGGAAATGATACGGAAACGCCTTCGATTCGGCATCCTGCCTCAGCTCAGGCTGACTCGGCGTCCATGCCTCGTCTTCCTAGGTTGTGAATGTACACACTAAGAAGTACTAAGGTGTTTCGCTATCGTTTCTTAGTTATAGTACAGCAACGAAGAAGCAGTTTTAGATAATTAAGTTTTGCATAGCCAATTTTAGAACACAAGCACAAGTGAATAACTGAATGAATAAATAGTTTCAAGTATTCATGATTAAGGTTATCGATAACCTTTTGAAACCTGAATGCGACAACAACAAGGAGCAATATATGAAAAAGAAAAGAGTAGTAGAACTAGGATTAGCAGTAACAATGATGGCTTCGTTAGTGAGTGGTTGTAGTAGCAATAAGAAAGATGATAAAACAGTAAGTAATGCAAAAGCTGTTGAAGCTACCGTTACAGAAATTGATTTTTGGTACTCTGGTGGTAAGACGGCGGTTGGTGTTTTTGGAGATATCGTAGAGGACTTTAATGCTTCTCAAAGTCGTTATCATATTAATGCGGTGACACAGGCGGATTATACGGAAACTTATGAGAAGTTACAGGCTGGTATTGCGGGAAAGAATGCTCCTGATATGGCGCTATTAGATGTGGATAAAGCTAGAAATTTATCTAACAAGAATCTAGTTGCAGATTTAAGAACATTTATTGAGAGTGATTCAGAATATAAGGCAGAGGATTATTTGGAAGTTTTCTTTAATCAAGGGTATGACAAAGATGGTAAGTTATTTGCTTTTCCAGCATACGGAACAACGCAAGTAATGTATTATAATATCGCTGCATTTGCAGAGGCTGGTATCAATGCAGAAGATATCAAAACATGGCAAGACCTTGAGGCGGCAGCAGCTAAGATGGCAAGAGCAGATGGTTCATTCTATGGTTGGGAACCTATGTGGGGGTCAGGGAATATGGTTGATGCAGCTCTTAGCAATGGTGCAAGCTTATTTAGTGAAGATGGAAAGACAGTAACCATTAATTCAACGGAATGGGTAGAAGTATTCGAATGCTTTAGAAGATGGATTCATGAAGATAAGACAATGAAGATTAACTATGGTGGTCAAGGTTGGGAATACTGGTACAAAACAATTGATGATGTTCTTCAAAATAAAGCAGGTGGATACACAGGTTCTTCAGGGGATCAAGCAGATTTAGATTTCTCAATTGTTGCAGCAATGGAACAACCAGGGTTTGGTAGCAATCCATCTGCACCAGCAGCGTCAGCACTTCAATTAGTTATGTTAGACAGTTCTAGTGATGCAGAAAAACAAGGTGTATATGAATTCATGAAGTTCTTTACGAACGCAAAGAATCAAGCAAAATGGTCTATGGCAACGGGGTATGTTGCAGTAAACAGTAATACAAGTGAAGATGCAGATTTTAAGAAATATGTAGAAGAGAATCCACAGGCATTAGTTCCATTACAACAAGCATCTCATGGTTCTATTATTCCAGAAGACCCAACAGGTGGAAAGATTTTAGATGCATTAACAATTGCAGCTGATAAAGTTGAGATTGAAGGAATATCTGCACAGGAAGCATTAGATGAAGCACAAGAAACTGCACAAGCAGCACTTGATAACGTGAAGTAGTATGAGAGAAGAATTTGAGTATATCATAAGTAAGCAAATGGATAGTAGGAAGAGGGAAGTCATTACGATTCCTTCTTCACAAGAGCAAAACATAAATAGTGGGCTTCATTGTATTGTAGAGATGGATGAGATATGCCGCTATATGGGATTCCTAATTATTATTGATAGTAAAAAGCAAATCCGTATGCAGAAATTATTAGGATATGGAGAGCAGGTAATTAGTATTACAAAGTCAAGTGAGACAACAAGTATTGGTGGAGTTCCCGGAGAGATTTATGCTGGTGAATGGGAAATCATATTTGGTATATTCACAGAATATCTGGAACAAAAGTTAGGAGAACAGACAGCAACGATTCGTATTACGATTACTGATGAGCCAACGGAATGTACAGAAGCGATTGGTAAATGGTGTTTTGTTGATGGAATGCATGGACTTCAAATTGCAGAAGAGAACTATTCGTATGATAAATGTATCCAGACAGAGAGCAAATGGTATAAAGGAGATTTTCATACGCATACGACATTGTCTGATGGAAAAGATACCGTAAGACATGCAATGGAAAAGGCAGTCAAACAAGGACTAGATTTCTATGTACCAACAGAACACAATGTAATGCATACTGGCTGGTGTGATACGAAACTGTTGATTCTTCCTGGAATTGAGATTACGACGGTAGTAGGACATTTTAATATATTTGGAATCAAAGACCAACCAATAGCGTTAGCAACATTGCTACTCTCTAGCGATAATGAAATCATACAAGAGTGCTGTATTCAGATTATGAAAGAGGCTAGACAACAGGGGGCAATTATTAGTATTAATCATCCGTTTCTACATATATGGAAGTGGCTTGGGGGAGAGATTCCTCTTACACTAATTGATTGTATGGAGATTATCAATGACCCTACGTATGACTATGCAAAGGAATCGAATGATAAAGCAATTGCTTTCTTAGATTTTCTATGGCAAGACGGACATAAAATCTTTGGTGTTGGGGGAAGCGATGCACATAACTTGACAGAGGAACGCTATACAGGGGCAACAGAGCCTTCTATTATAGGTGATCCAGCCACGTATGTTTATTGTGATACATTAACACCAAGAAAGCTGTTAAATCACGTTAAACAAGGAAATGTACTCGTGACAAGATACATAGAGATAATACCAGAAATTATCGTAGGAGAACAGAGTTATCTTCCTGGTAGTGAGATTATGTCTTCAGAGGATATTCGCTATCATATTGTAATAAAACAGTGTGAGCAGTTACCAATTGTGTATGTTGTTTGCAATGGAAAGAAAACAGAATTAACAGTGAGACAAAGTGAAGATGGAACATACTACGCAAATGCGTCTATTTCATATGAAGGACAGGAATGGCAATGGATTCGTATGGAAGTTCGAAGTAAAGAGGGAGCATTTTTGGCATATAGTAATCCAGTCTATCGAGGTAAGATGGAATCTCGTTTTATTACTTACAAAGATGCATTGTCCGCTATGGAGGAAGTAGATGCGAATTAAGGGAGTTTTATTTGATAAAGATGGTACTCTAATCGATTTCTTTTCCCTATGGCTAAAGGCGGCAACGGAAGTGATTCCAAAGTTAATGAAGGAACTAAGTATTGACAGTATGCCGGAGATGAAAGAATATTTACTTAATACAATTGGAGTTAGAGATGGGGCAGTTGATCCAAATGGTGGATTAAGCTATAAGTCATATGGTGAAATTGCGGAAGATATTAAGGAGGCTTTAGCGGAAAAAGACGTTTATGTAGATGTCTCTAGGACACATAAATTGTTAGTGAAGTTGTTTGAGGAATTTGCAACGGGTGAAAACGTACAATTTCAAACATTTACTCCAATGAAAGAGATGTTAACTAGTTTAAAGAGGGAAGGAATCTATGTTGGACTTGCAACAGCCGATACCTTACATTCTGCTAGAGTTTGCCTAGAGAAACTTGATATCTTAGAGATGTTTGACTTTGTAGGAGGAGATGATGGCATCATGCAGCCGAAGCCTCATCCAGAGATGTTTGATTTGTTTACACAGAGATATAAATTGCAGCCAGAGGAAGTTGCAATTGTGGGAGATACACCAAATGATATGCTATTTGCAAAGCAATGTGGAGCAATTGCGATAGGTGTGCTAAGTGGTGTAAGTAACAAAGAGGATTTAATGGAGAATGGGGATTATATTATATCCTCTGTAGATGAATTGTTATCATTACTTCACACAATATAGAATAAAATAGAGAGCAAAAGGGATAATGTTGGTATAGATGACATGATCCCTTTTTCTAATAGATAGATTTCGTTAAAGCAGGGTGAGAAAACTAATAATACGAGAAGAAGGGAATGAATAATAAAACAATAGGTAAGAAAATGAATCATTAAATGTATTGTGTGTGAATTATCTGCCAATAAATTGGGTAATTGTGCAAGTTATCTAACAATTATTCAATAACAGAAGAAAAAGAAGTAGAATATTCGGAAATATGTTTGATTTTCTTGAGAATTGTGTTATAATATTAGTAGAAATCAATAAGAATTATCTGACTAGAGTAGGAGTGGTAGTATGGGTATATCAGCAAGACAACTAGATGAATGGAAGAAAAATCTTATCGGAGAGTACAATGATGTATTAAATTCAATTCAATCACTATCAGAGAAAGGAATTGTTGATTTTGATTCGATGAAGTTTCTTGTATCCTGTAAGAAGAGTTTGGAAAATCAAATTAACAATTATGAGAGGGATATAGATTTTTATGATGTATAATTATAGCGTTGGGCTGTAGAAACTGTTACATTAAGACATTTGAAGAAATTGTCTGAGTGTAGCAGTTTCTTTTGTTATAGTTACTGTTCACACAAAACGTTCACAGTAACTTTGGATACACATTTTTTTCTTGACTTAAAGGATAGAACTGATAGTATATATTTATAGGAATAAAAAGAAGAAACGAAAGAGTAGGCTATAAGAAAGGTAAGGTTATGATTATGGAATATAGAAAATTGGATAAACTAGGAATCGATGTTTCTTTACTTGGATTTGGTTGTATGAGATTTCCGCTTCTAGAGAATGGTAGTATTGATGAAGTAGAAGCTGAGAAGATGATTGATAAAGCAATGGCAGAAGGTGTGAATTATATAGACACTGCTTATCCATATCATAATGGAGATAGTGAACCATTTGTAGGGAAAGTTTTAAACAAGTATGATCGTTCAAAGTATTATCTTGCAACAAAACTTCCTTGCTGGGAGATTAAATCAGTAGCAGATGCGAAACGTATCTTTGAAGCGCAGTTAGAGCGTTTAGGACAAGAGTATGTTGATTTCTATCTATTACATGCACTTAATAAAGAACGTTTTCATGAAATGAAGGATTTAGGGATTGTTGAATTCTGTGAGCAGTTAAAAGAGGAAGGAAAGATTCGCTATTTTGGTTTCTCATTCCATGATGATTATGACGCATTCGAAGAAATTGTTACAGATAGGGATTGGGATTTCTGCCAGATTCAATATAACTATATGGATACAGAAGAGCAAGCAGGAGACAAGGGATATGAATTAACAGAAAAGCTTGGTATTCCGGTTATTGTTATGGAGCCAATTAAGGGTGGTTCGTTAGCAGTACTTCCAGATGATATCACAGCAATATTCAAAGAATCAGATTCGAATGCTTCTGTAGCATCTTGGGCACTTCGTTTCGTGGCAAATCATAAGAATGTTAAAACAATACTTAGTGGTATGTCAACTTATGAGCAAGTACTGGATAATTTAGATACATTCGCAGAATTTAAGCCATTAACAGCAGAGGAAGAGGTTGTTATAGAGAAAGTGGCAGAGACGATTAAAAGTCGAGTTAAGAATGGCTGTACTGGTTGCAGATATTGTATGCCATGTCCAGCAGGTGTTGATATACCTAGATGCTTTTCTATATGGAACCAACATGCAATGTATGAGAATGATGGACATGCGAGATGGGATTACTTTTCTAACTTTAATGAAAAAGAACATGCAAATAATTGTATCAAATGTGGAAAGTGTGAAAAAGTCTGTCCACAAAAAATCGCAATTCGCGAGGATTTAGCTCGTGTTGCATCTGATATGGATCATATAAAATAACCCTTTTAATACGATTAAATAAATAGTATGTTTATTTACTTTTGTGGAAGAAAAAGTTATAATTAAAAAATATTATAAGTAACAAGAAGAAGCACCAGCGTCTATTTGAGCTGGTGCTTATAGGAGAATAGAATGGTACGTGATACATTTGATGCGATTGTCAATAATATCGATGTTAGACAAAATCTTAGTAAATTAAGGCAAGAGATTAAAGAAGAATCGAATAAGTATGCATTGCTATACTATATGGGAGAGAAGAAAAACATAATTCCTCTATTATTAGAAAGTGAAGATGCAAAGACAAGAAAGAATGCGGCACTATTAATGGGTGATCTTGCTTTAGAGGAATATCTTCCTTCTATCATAAATGGTTATGAAAAGGAAGAGCAACGGTTTGTTAAAAGCTCTTATTTAGTAGCACTTAAAAACTTTGATTATCGTGAACACCTCTCATTTTTAAAGGAATGTTTGGATACGCTGTTAGCAGCAACACTAACAGAGGAGAATAAGAAGCATACCGAAGAAGAAATCAGAGAATTGACAGCATTGATTGTTTCGATGGAAGGTGTTAAGAAGCACACATTTACTGGTTTTCATAAATCATCGAAAGTATTGTTATTAACAAATCGTAATCATATTCCTGTGACATTAAAGCAAGTGCAGATGATTACACCAACAGCGAAGGAATTCAATGCAGGTGTTATGGTAAGAACAGAGGCATTGGATGAGATTCTTCCAATAAGAACTTATCAGGAGCTTTTGTTTGCACTTGATGGAGCACAAGTTTGTAACATGAATCCAATACAAGCAGCGAAATTACTGTGCGCAGGTGATTTAATTGGATTTTTTAGTGAAAGACATGGTGGCGATGCACCATTTTACTTTAGAGTAGAAGTTAAGAGTAAGATGGAACTAAGTAAGAAGAGTGAATTTGCTAAGAAGTTCTCTAGTGAACTGGAGCGATTAACAAAGAGACAGGTGATTAATTCAACAAATCACTATGAATTTGAGATTCGTTTTATAGAGAATAAAGATCAAAACTTTAATATATTATTAAAACTATATACGATAAAGGACAGTCGATTTACGTATAGAAAGAATGTCGTTGCCTCTAGTATTCGTCCTGTGAATGCAGCACTTACTGTAGCGTTAGCGAAAGAGTATATGAAGGAAGATGCACAAGTTCTTGATCCATTCTGTGGAGTTGGAACGATGTTAATTGAGCGTCATAAGCAAGTGAAAGCATATTCCACATATGGTATTGATATCTTCGCAGATGCGATTGAATTAGCAAGAGAGAATACACAAGCGGCAAGACAAGTAATACATTATATTAATCGTAATTTCTTTGACTTTAAACATGAATATCTATTCGATGAAGTTATAACGAATATGCCATTTTCGAATTCAACAAATCGTGAACAGGAAATAGAAGAGTTGTATCAGAGTTTCTTTAGAAAAGTGGGAGAACATTTAAAAGAGGATGGGGTAATCATTTTATTTACACATAATCGTGAACATGTTTTGAAATACGGTAAGGCAGCAAGATACCAGATTCGAGAGCATTTCGAGATATCAAGAAAAGAAGGAACGTATGTTATGGTTTTATCGAATTAGGTGATAAAACAGTAAATTATGAAGTGAGGTAGAGTATCGTGAAGGTAAGTGTAGTAATACCTTATGTTAATGGTCCACATTTTCTAGAGGATTGTATGGAAAGCTTGAAGGATCAAACATGGAAAGATTTCGAGGTATTGTTGATACAAGATAAACCAAGTAAGTATCTAACGGAAATAGAGAATGTGAATGAAGTGGAAGATTCTACGAAGGTTGTGGATAACTACAAAGATTTTTTCCCTATCCGTGTATATTCAACAACAGATGTACAGGGCGTAAGTGCAGCCCGTAATATTGGAATTGAACATGCTACGGGTGAGTATATCTATTTCTTGGATTCGGATGACTATCTGTTTCATGATACATTAGCGAAATTAGTGACGGCAGCAGATGAGGGACAAGTTGACGTAACCTATGGAACGATTGTTGATACATGGTTTAAGCGGCTTGTATTCTTTGATTCCTATGAGGAAACACAGCAAGTGAATACAACATCAGAGGAAGCGGCTATGAATGCAGCAGAAGGTGATGATGAAGAGGATTATCGTAAAGAGATTATTCAGATGCAGAAACCTTCAGAAGCTGTAGTAGATTTGATTGGAAAGAAACGTGGTTTTGTAGCGATATCTGCACTGAATCTTTTGATTAAACGAGATTTGTTGATAGAAAATGCTATTACATTTGATGAACGGATTTTGTTCTATGCGGATATATCGTTTGTAGCGAATGTATTGAAGCAGGTAAAGAATACCGTTTCTGTTGAGATGGCTAAATATGTGAAGCGTAAGCATAATGATCCAATTCATTATCCAGCACTAATTCAGATAAAGGCAGAAGACAAGTTTGCTCATATGCTTCATGCCTATGAAGTAACAGTGAATACAATGGGAGAACAAGATGTTATCTCTTATCTGTTGGCGTTTAAGTTAGTTAATTACTATACGAATTATCATGCAACGAAAATTAGAAGAAGTGAGAAGTCATACTGGCGAGGAGAACGGTTTACTTCTGTTCAAAAGTTAGCGATGAAACTTCCTACGGAGATTACTAATAACTTATCGAGCTATAAGAAGAAGTTAGTGAAACGATTACAAAAGGGTGATTTGTCAGCAACAAAGCGTGCTGTTAATCTACATCTTGGATTTAAGAAAGTTCGAAAGATTAAATCTAATCCAAGAGCATTTGCGTGCTATCTGTATTTTCATCTGTTTACAAAGATGAAGATGAAGGATAACTGGGTATTGTTTGAGAGTTTCTTTGGAAAGAGTTATTCAGATAGTCCAAAGTATATCTATGAATATCTTAATAAAGCATATCCAAATCAATTCAAATGTATCTGGGTTATCAACGATAAGAAAACACAGATTCCATACGGAGCAATTAAGGTAAAGCGTTTTAGCATTCGATATGCATATTATTTTGCGCGCTGCAAATACGATGTACTGAATGTTAGACAGCCAAATTGGATACGTAAGCGTAAAGGAAATGTATTTCTTGAGACTTGGCATGGAACACCACTCAAACGATTGGTTTTTGACCAAGAAGAAGTATGTGGTGCATCACCACTTCACAAACAACAATTTTATCGTCAATCTAGAGATTGGGATTACTTGGTATCTGACAACGGATTTTCAACAGAGACATTTAAGAGGGCATTCCTTTTCCATAATGAGATTGTAGAGTGTGGTTACCCAAGAAATGATATCCTCTATGCGCCAGATAAAGACGCTAGAATGGATCGTTTAAAGGATAAGCTAGGAATACCAAAAGATAAGAAAACAATCCTCTATGCGCCAACATGGAGAGATGATGAGTATTATGGTAAGGGCGAATATAAATTCGCATTGAAGCTTAATTTACATGAGTTAAAGAGACAGTTAGGTAATGAATATGTACTGTTGCTTAGAACTCATTACTATATCGCAGATTCCATTGATATAACAGGAATTGAAGACTTTGCATTTAACGTAAGCAAATACAATGATATATCAGAATTGTATCTCATATCGGACTTGCTTATTACGGATTATTCTTCTGTATTTTTTGATTATGGAAATCTTAGACGACCAATTCTCTTTTTCACATATGACCTAGAGAAGTACCGAGATATGTTACGTGGTTTCTATCTTGATATAGAGAAAGAGATGCCTGGCCCATTACTATTTACAGAGGAAGAAGTGATAACGGCAATTAAGGATATCAAGAATGTAGAAGTAGAGTATCAAGACAAATATGATGAATTCTATAATCGTTTCTGTCATGTTGGTGACGGATATGCTTCAAAGAGAATTGTTGAGAAAGTGTTTGGACTTAGTGAGTCTGATGTGAATTAATCAAGTGTGAACAAGTGGTTTAGAAAGGAATTAGTAGTGTAGAATGCAGTTTGATATACAACAAGTGGAACAATTTATTTTGTTGTTAGTAACTGCTGTTGTAATAATCTTCTTGCTGAAAGTTATAATGAAGTATCGTAAGAAAAAGAGATTGCTACGAAGTAACATTTACGATATCGATATGCTTTCAGGAGAGGATTTTGAATTATTTCTTTTTTATTATTATAGGAAACATGGATATCGAGTAAAGTTAACTCCGCTGACACATGATTTTGGAGCAGATTTGGTTATTAAAGCTCATGGTAAGCGAATTGTAGTACAAGCAAAGCGTTATAAAGAAAGAGTTGGAATTAAGGCAGTTCAAGAAGTGATAGGTTCTATGGCATACTACAAGGCAAAACAAGGAATGGTTATAACGAACAGTTACTATACGCAAAGTGCATACGTGCTTGCAAAATCCAATGGAATTACGTTAATTGGACGAAATGCATTGATACGTATGATTAATGAAGATACGGTACTATTACCGTAAAAAACACTCCTTATAGGGATAAGAGTACATGATGTTACTTTTACCATATAAGGAGTGTTTTCTAATTTGTAGCTTTTGTAGTAGAATTACGAAATTCTTTTGGTGTTAACTTGAATTTCTCTTTAAATAATTTGTTAAAATAAGAGATGTTATTAAATCCTGTTTCTAGTGCAACTTCCATTATGGAATGGTTTGTCATACATAGCCTTTTGGCAGCGATATCAAGTCGATAGTTATTAATATACTCAATACAAGTAACACTTAGATGCTTCTTAAAGAAACGCATAAAATGATATTCACTAAAGTTTAATTGCTCTGCCATATCCTTCACAGTTATTTGCTCCGTGTAATTGTCCTCGATATATTTTACTATAATCTTGATTTTATCTGTGACGGCATCATCAACAGCAATAGGATCGGGTGTCTCAACAGGAATATTTGCAAAAAGAGTGTGTAAAAAAAGGTAGAGATATGCCTTTAACTCTAGTTCAAATGCTTTGTTTTTACTTAAGTAGGAATCTCGTGCGCGTATAAAATATTCTTTTAGTTGAGCATAACCGGGAGTATCTGGTTTGATTATGAACGGAAAGACTACTTTGTTTTCAGCAATAGGAGTAATAAATTTGATAGAGCAGCTATCATGGCTTGTATTTAACATAGATAAATTGAGAACGAAAGTATCCGCTTCATGTTCCTCTTGCTTGTACTGTGAGCAAGAATGTAGTACATAAGGGTTTAATATTACAAAATCACCTTCATTAACAATATATGGTTTTAAATCTATGTGAAAAATTCCTCTTCCTTTTTTTACAAATACTATTTCAAGCTCCTCATGCCAATGCATATGAACATCAGTAAAGTAATCTGGTACTTTGATCTGATATAGTATAATTGGTAATAAATGATTACCATGGTTTTTGTTTTCATGTAAATTTAGATATTCTTGTAAATTCATTGTGCCCCATTGTAGTATCATAAATAAAAAATTGTGATACTACTTATTTTTCCCTTTCTCGCAAAACAACAGAGCAGTATTCTATTAGAAAAAGCCTTTTTGATTGAAGAATTTGTTCTTTTGCGGCGTTATAATATGGTTATTCCGTTAGTGATATTCCCTGATGTCACTACAAAAATGAAGCGGAATAGCCTCTATATTTATTATAAAGATATCATTTGAAATTGCAAGTGTATCCCTGACATTTGCACTGCAGATATATCTTCATACCAAAGTAATTAATCCCCAAAAAAGCCTAGTGACGAATGTTACTAGGCTTCCTCTCTTGTTATATATTAACTGATACAAGGATTGCTCGTGTTTTACGAGTCAAAAGGTCATACGTTCCATGCTTGCATGAAGCGTATGACCTTTTGAAATTTGTATCATTTTATTGAAATGTATATGGTTCAGTATAACTTAATATTGCTTTATCGTCACCCTTTTGGCCAACTTTAATGGAATCACCAGAGTTTAGGGTGGTAGTACTGATTAGTAATGTCTTTTCATCCACGTATGTTGTCTCTATTTCTGTATCATTTAAGAAAACCTTACTGTATTCTGTGAAGTTTTCACCTTTGATATACATACCATCACTAGCAGATCGGATACCGTTAATTTCAATTTCGTCAATACCCATGTGAAGATTAGTTGCAATATATGGACTTGTTCCATTAAAGATAGCTTGATCGCCATACAGCATATCATATTGAAGTAAATTAAGTTCTTCAAGATAATTATCTGCGTTTATCTTGTTTTGGTGAAGCTTTGTAACATATCCATTGTCGATGTTAAGACGTTTTAGAATAGAAGCAGTAATTTGATATGCTTCCATATCCATATCAATCTTAGGTAAGTTCATATTATCCCAAATTACATAGGAATTCTGATAGATGTTCCCATTTGCTAAGTCAGTGGCATTAATGCCTAAACTAGGTAGATGATCGCCATAGAATACTAATACAACATCTTCATCTATTTTTTCTAATTCATCAATTAAATTACCAATGAAAGTATCCATCTCATGAATTTGGTTTACATAATATTCGAAGGCACAGCGTTTGTCTTCTGCGATACCATCAACAGTAATAGCACCTGCAGATGGTGTGTAACCTTCTGTTAATGTATATTCGCGTTGTGCAAGTTCCGCTGCACCCAAAGTTTGACTTGAACTTGAAAGTGTTGTACTGTCTTGAACAGAAAAATCATTCTCGCTACCAGGATATTTACCATGTCCTTGAACGGAGATTGTATATATAAAATCCTGTTCTTTCGTAGAACGCAATGTTTTCATGATTTCTTCAATTAAAACATTATCTTTTGCCCAACCCATTGGATTTAGCTCAACATTGTGCATATATTCAATAGAAGTAAATGTATCAAAGCCTAGATTGCTAAATACTTGATTACGTCCATAGAATGTACCATCATTATTATGAATTGCATGAGTAGAATAATCAAGTTCCTTTAAATCGAATGCGATACTTTCGCAAGTTTTTTCTTTTAGTATTGTTTTATATGGATATTCGCCAGGACCGAAGAAATCAAGGTTCATACCAGATATGATCTCGAATTCTGTATTAGCAGTACCAGCTCCTACAGAAGGAACATCAAGGAATCCATGACTGTATTTTTCTTGTAGTGCATGATAGTTTGGTAAAGGATCTTCCGAATACGTATAGTCATTCATAAGCGTTACATCATATAAAGATTCAAGCTGAATCATAATAATATTAGGTGTTTGCTTATTGTCTTCTTCGATTTCTGGTGGCGTAGTTAATGTTTCTTCTGCAAGTTCTTCCATCTTTTGTTCTGAGTAATCTTTTGGTTTATCAATACCTGTATTAACAAGACTGTTTGTAAAGCAATATACAAATCCATAATCTTTATAGGCATCTGCAAGGTTACCAAAGTTTTTGGCTAATACGTTAGTACTAATACCAAGGCTAGTGAAAAGTAAGATTGAACCAAACAATAGTGCGATAAGAACGGCATTACGAATACGTGCTACACGTTGCTTGAATTTTGGAGCAAATAGAAACAATAATACAACAGCAATAACTACTACAATGACAGCCACAAAAATAAGTACAATTTGCCATTTTGCTAAATATAAATTAATCATCGGTATTGCTTCATCCATAAGTGATAGATCAACCGCTGTAAATGGTGTTACTCGGAAAACAAGTAGAACTGCATTCGTTATTGCAAATCCAATCCAAACAATGGATACAATAATTGTAACAAAAAATCTTCGTTTTACTAGAAAGGCAACTGAAAATGTTAGTAATACGATTAATGTGTTATATAAAAATACAAGTGGATTCGTAAATACATGTTTTAATGCTTCTAACAGAGAGCTCCTGTTTAGAATTTCTATCAATAGGTTTATAATTAAGGACAAATAAACGAATTGAAGGAGACTCTTAATATCTTCTTTTGAAAACAGATTCTTTAATTTTTTTAACATTATTATCCTCCTCCAGTAATCTAAGTTATAAATCAAAGTTTTCGCCGTTTTATAATATAACATTTTGGAATGTTTTTCAATGTAAAAAACAGATAAACTTTTCGTAAATTTTGGCCCTTTTTTGGCATGTTTATTGGCATCTTTATTGAGATGCAAAACTTGGGAGGTTTTCGAGGCTTCTTTGTTGCTGTCATATAATACGAAACACGCTACGCACCTAAGTACTTCGCTACCGTTTCTTAATTCTATGACAGCAACGAAGAAGCAGGGAAGGTTATGAAGTTTTGCATGGTTTATGTTGTTGATAAAATAAGTAAAGCTAAAAAATGAAATATATCCATTTAATGAAGATGGAGTTAATAAAGAGGAAATTGATTAAAAACCTTAAAATAAGCACGTTGGAGCTTAACAATAGAGGAGGGTAGAAATTCGTTGCTTTGAACATTGTGTGTAAAAAGTAATGGACATTTATCAGAAAAAGTGAGAGAAGTTGATAAAATTGACAAGCAGAATAATCATTACTATACTTTAGATATGAAATTGGTTTAGTTATGTGAAAATTAAAAGGAGGAATAATAAGAATGAATATTTTAGTGAGTGCATGTTTACTTGGGGTAGATTGTAGATATTGTGGAGATAGCTGTAGGAATGAAGGGATTTTGAACTTAAAGGATAAACATAATTTGATTCCCGTATGTCCAGAGCAATTAGGGGGATTGCCTACACCTAGAGTTCCTTCAGAGAGAAAGGGGGAACTTGTGGTTGGTAAAGATGGAACAGATGTGACAGAAGAATTCCAAAAAGGAGCAGAGCAGGCACTGTATCTATGTCAATTATACGAATGTGAAACCGCAATTCTCAAGAAAAACAGTCCATCATGTGGATTTGGAATAATCTATGATGGTACATTCACAGGGAATAAAGTGTCAGGAGATGGAGTTGCTGCAGAATTGCTAAGTCAACATGGGGTGCTTGTATTGAATGAAGATAATTATGCGGAAGGTTTGTAAAAACCATTTTGTAGAATTGATTGAATTTGAGCGTCAAAAGGTTAAGAAAAACGTTCATAATGAATACTAGATAATATTTATTCATTATGAACGTTATCTGTACTTGTGTATCAATAAAGTAGTAATGCAAAACTTCGTTACCTATCCATGTGTATTTGCTGGTGTACTCTAACAAAAAAACGATAGCGAAACCCCTATAGTACTTCTTAGTGTGTACATTCGTAACCTAGGAAGGCTCGGCATGGACGCCGAGCCAGCCTGAGCTGAGGCAGGATGCCGAATCGAAGGCGTTTCCGCAACTTTTCAATATCGACCTGTACACACTTAGAAGTACTTAGGGGTGAAGCGTGTTTTTGGTTAGAGAACACCAGCAAATACATTTTGAATAAAGTATCAAAGTTTTGCATTAGATATATATTACACAAGTACATCGATTCTGTTCAAAGGAATAAATATTTTCTAGTATTCATCTGAAAAACGAGAAACCTTTTGACGCTCAAGTTATAGTTTATTTACACATCTCACAAGCAACTTGTGCAGCAAGTTTAGCATTGTTGTATACAAGTTGGATATTAGATTGTAGACTGTTACCACCAGTGATTAATTGGATTTCATTTAGTAGGAAAGGAGTAGTTTCTTTTCCTTTAATGCCCAATGAATTCATCTTATCAATGGCATCATTAATTGCTTTGTTGATTACATCAGAGTCCATTGCGTACTCTTCTGGAATTGGATTTGCTACTAACATACCACCGCGTAATCCTAAGTCTAATTTAGCTGTGAATGCATCAGCTAATTCTTTTGGTGTATCCATTTGGTAATCAACTTTGAAGCCACTCTTTCTAGTGTAGAAAGCAGGTAGTTCTTCTGTTTGGTATCCAAGAACAGGAACACCTTTTGTTTCTAAGTACTCTAGTGTAAGACCAAGGTCTAGGATCGATTTAGCACCAGCACAAACAACCATAACATCAGTCATGCCAAGCTCTTCAAGGTCAGCAGAGATATCCATTGTAGTTTCCGCACCACGGTGAACACCACCAACACCACCTGTAGCGAAGATTTTAACGCCTGCTAAAGAAGCAAGAATCATAGTAGTGGCTACAGTAGAAGCACCGTCTTCACCTCGTGCTACAAGAATAGGGATATCACGTCTACTAGTTTTATTAACAGCTAGTCCTTTTTTACCTAGGTAATCAATTTCTTCTTTCGAGATACCAACTTTTAATCGTCCTTTGATAATAGCTGTTGTGGCCGGGATTGCACCATTGTCACGAACAATTTGTTCTACGGCAAGTGCAGTTTCTACGTTTTGAGGATATGGCATACCATGAGAAATAATTGTAGATTCAAGGGCAACAACTGGTTTACCCTCTGCAAGTGCTTGTTGAACTTCTGGTGCAACGTCAAGATATTTATTTAATTGATTCATGTGAATAACCTCCTAATTTTTATCTGATTATGTGTTATTTCGTTACTGTGAACGTTTTATGTGAACAGTAGCGTTATTTCAGCATTAAGCTGGATAATGGTTCTGTGAGAATACTAGTTTTTACAATTCTGATGTTGTAATGTCAAGTCTAGCTCTTTTAAGAGCTGCATCGATTGTAAGGGCATCATTAATAGTACCCTTTCCTTCGCAGCATATACTAGAAGCAGCGAGGCCTAACTTGGTGCTTTCGATTAATGAAAGACCATTTAGATAAGCCCATACGATAGCAGCCATAAAACTATCACCACCACCTGTAGCATTGATAAGATTGGTCTTTAAGCAAGGAAGGTGAGCAGATTCATGTTTGCTGGCACAGTATACGCCATCTTTACCAAGTGATAGATATATTTGCTTTACACCCTGATCTAAGAAATATTTAGCAGATTGTTTCATGCTTTCTTCATCTGTTATTTTAATTCCTGTTAATAGCTCAGCTTCAATAAGATTTGGCTTAAAGGAATGAATTCGAGACAAAGAAGGGATTAGCTTTTTAGCCTTTGTTGAAGAAACTGGGTCTGCGAATATTGGAACAGTACAATGTTCTGCTAAGTAGTTAATCGTTCCTTCGGATAAGTTGGCATCTATGATACAAAGAGATGCATTGTTTATAATGTCCATTTTACTAGCAATATAGTCAGGAGTTAAGTAACGATATATCTCCATGTCAGATACGGCTAATTCCATATCACCTTCGCTTGAAGTTATGAAGAGATAACTAGAAGTTACTCCACTTGGAACGACTAAAGAGCTAGTCGTATCGATTCCTAAATCAGCACAATTTTTAATTATCTTTTGAGCATTTACATCTTCACCAAATGCAGTGATTAACTTGATGTTGACCCCAAGTAAACGTAAGTTGTGCGCGATATTTCTAGCAACTCCACCAAAGGTCATTCGTACTTGTCCGGGATTGGAATCATTTTTTATAAGTGGATTATAAGGTCGTCCAAATATGTCCATGTTAACGCCGCCAATAACAACGACATAATTACTTTTATGAACAATATATCCTTTACCAAGTATCATACCCTTTTTCATTAGATTTGATATATGAACGGCAACGGAAGAGCGAGTGATACCTGCGCGAGTAGCTAGTTCTTGCTGGGAGATTAAGGGGTTTTCTTCGATCCATTCTAATAATTGTTTCTCTCTGCGAGTCATGTAAGTAATACCTCCTAAATAAATGTTTATTCGGATAATCTTATGTTTATATTATAAGGCTCGTTTATCCAATTGTCAATAAAAATTCCCAAAAAATAATTATAACCAATTTCCGTGGAAATAGCAATAAATGTGAAAAAAAGAAAGGTAAAATATTGATTTTTGCATTTGGTATGCTATAATAGTATTGTTCTAGTTTGCAGCTGTGGCGGAATTGGCATACGCGCTAGATTCAGATTCTAGTTCAGGTTACTGAGTGTGGGTTCAAGTCCCATCAACTGCATAAGTATATTGAGAGTTTCGCAATTATTTAGTATAAGTAAAAAAAGTGAGAAGAGATGATGTACTCTCTTCACGCTTTTTTTTATTGAAAGGAAAATTATTCATATGAAAT
>NZ_JAVBNS010000273.1:0-9673 GCF_031551385.1 Anaerosporobacter sp. | reverse complement strand
ATATGAAATTATAAAAAATCTATAAAAGTATTGACCAATAGTCATTTTTGTGATATAACGTTAAATGTAGATTATGACCGATGGTCATTTGTTGGCAAAGACTTAACATAAGCAATGAGAACGATAAATTGCGTATGGAGTGGCCAAAAAAGGGAGAATAAAAGGAGTGAAGAAAAATGATAGGATTTGGAAAATTTATTACCAAGCATAAGAAGTTAATCGTAATATTGTCCGTATTGTTATTGATACCAGCTATATTTGGTTATATCAATACAAGAGTAAATTACGACATCTTAGCATACTTACCAGAAGATATTGAGACAATGGTAGGTCAACAAATCTTAGTAGATGATTTTAAAACAGGTGCCTTCTCGATGATTGTTATAGAGGGAATGGAAGAGAAAGATGTAAGTGAGTTAAAATCAAAGATTGAACAGGTTGATACTGTAAGTAAAGTAATATGGTATGATTCGTTATTAGATATCTCAGTTCCAATGACAATGTTACCAGACAAATTCAAAGATGCATTCAATACAGAGAATTCTACAATGATGGCAGTTACATTTGAGCAATCGACATCAGCAGATGAAACAATGGATGCAATCACAGAAATTAGAAAACTAGCAAACAAGCAAGTATTTGTTAGTGGTATGTCAGCAATTATTACAGATACAAAAGAATTATCAGAGAAGGAAACACCAATCTATGTATTAATTGCAGTAATTCTTTCTATGATTGTACTTGGTTTAACAATGAATTCATTCTTAGTACCAATATTATTTATGTTAAGTATAGGGGCGGCGATTATCTATAACTTAGGCACGAATATTATGTTCGGAGAGATTTCTTATATAACAAAAGCATTGAGTGCTGTACTACAGCTTGGAGTTACAATGGATTACTCCATATTCTTGCTACATAGCTATGAAGAAAATAAAGGGAGATACCCTGGAGATAATGATCGTGCAATGGCACATGCAATTTCCAATACAATTAGTTCTGTAGTTGGTAGCTCCATTACAACCGTTGCTGGTTTCTTGGCATTATGCTTTATGAGTTTCACTCTTGGAAAAGACCTTGGCCTTGTTATGGCAAAAGGTGTTGTAATGGGAGTTATCACTTGTGTAACATTATTACCAGCATTAATTCTTCTATGTGATAAGGCGATAGAAAAAACAAGCCATGGAGATATTTTCCCAAGTCTTGATGGAATTTCAACATTCGTAACAAAACATTATATAGCATTTGCAGTGGCATTTATTGTGTTACTAGTACCAGCAGTATACGGCAATAACAATACAAAAGTTTACTATGACTTAACAGCTTCATTGCCAGATAGTTTAGACAGTGTAAAGGCGAACAAGAAATTGCAAGACGAGTATAACATGAATACAACACATATGTTGTTGATTAAGAATGATGTTAGCAGTAAAGATTATCGTGATATGATGAGTCAAATCCGTAAGTTAGATGGAGTTGAATGGGTAATCGGACTTGATAGTGTACTTGGTCCGAATGTTCCAGTTAGTATGTTACCAGAAAGTTTAGTAAGTACAGTAAGAACAGATTTGTATCAATTAGAATTAATCAGTTCTAGCTATAAAGTAGCAAGTGATGAAGTAAATGATCAAATTGATAAAATAAACGAAATTGTAAAATCGTATAGTGAGGATTCACTTGTAGTTGGAGAAGCACCATTAACAAAAGATTTAATTGATATTACTGATATTGATTTTAAGAATGTTAGTATGGTATCAATTGGAGTAATCTTCTTAATTATATTAGTATTATTCCGCTCAATATCTTTACCAGTAATTTTAGTATCTGTTATTGAATTTGCTATATTTGTAAATATGGGTATTCCTTTCTATACAAACACAACATTACCATTTATCGCTTCTGTTGTAATAGGAACAATTCAACTTGGAGCAACTGTTGACTATGCAATTTTGATGACAACAAGATATAAAAAAGAGCGTAATAAAGGAAAAGATAAGAAAGAAGCAATCACAATTGCGCATCAGGCTTCTATTAAATCGGTTATCGTTAGTGCATTGAGCTTCTTTGCAGCAACATTTGGTGTTGGTTTGTATTCTAACATTGACATGATAAGTGCATTATGTACATTAATGGCAAGAGGAGCACTAATTAGTATGGTTGTTGTAATCTTTGTATTACCATCTATGTTTATGATATTTGATAAAGTAATTTGTAAAACGTCAATGGGATTCGGTGTAAAAGAAAATTAGGAGGTAACTAAGTATGAATATGAATAAAAGAATTGTTACAGGTGCTATTATTGGAACATTGGGAGTATCTACAATATTTGGAGCAATGCAGATACCAGTAAAGGCAGTTGAATATAAAAATGTATTAACAAATGAAAGCTATAGCCAAATTATAAATGAGGTAACAACTACGGATGCTACTGCTCAAACAGTAAGGGAAGGAATTGAAAAGGAAGAAACAGTATATGCGAAAGCGGATGCATCTGGTAATGTAAGTCAAGTAATCGTTAGCGATTGGATAAAGAATTACAATAATGATGCTATAATTACAGATAAAACTACATTGAATGATATCGTTAATGTAAAGGGTGATGAGACATTTACACAAGATGCAAATGGTGAAATCGTATGGCAAGCCAATGGAAGTGATATCTATTACCAGGGAACAACAGATGCACAGTTACCTATTTCAATACATGCAACGTATAAGTTAGATGGAGTAGAAATTCAACCATCAGAATTAGAAGGTAAGAGTGGTCAATTAACAATTGAATATACGTATGATAATAACTCAAAAGTAGCAGGAAGCGATATGTATACTCCATTTACAGTAGTAGCAGCTACTATGTTAAAAACAGATAATTTTGCCAATGTAACAGCAGAGAATGCAAAAGTTATCTCCGACGGTGATAAATACGTTGTTGTTGGTGTTGCAATGCCAGGATTAAAAGATAGTTTAGATTTGGGTGATAATACAAAAGTACCTGATTCGATTACCATTCATGCAGACATTACAAACTATGAGCCAATTACTGTTTTAAATGTTGCCACAGCGGATTTGTTAAATGAAATAAATCTAGATGACAAAGATCAGTTAAAGGATTTAGCAGATGCAATGGATGAATTAGCAGATGCTTCTAAGAAATTAGTAGATGGTTCTGCAGATTTATCCGATGGATTAAATGAATTAAGAGATAAAACGAGTGAATATACAGATGGTGTTACAACGTTAACTAGCAATCTTAATGATTATATTGCAGGTGTTGCAAAAGTTACATCGGGTATTAAGACATTATACAATGGTTCAGGTGAATTGACAAAGGGTGTATCTAGCCTTGCAACAGGAGCGAAATCTCTTAACACAGGATTAAAACAAGCAAGTGATGGAGTGAATTCGCTTGTGACAAACTTTGATTCTTTAGCATCAGGTGCTAGTTCAATTAAGACCGGAGCAGATTCGCTTAATACAGCACTAAAACAATTAGAAGCTGGTAAACAAGCAGAAAATGAAGCATATGCAACATTAGCAGCAACTGTTGAGAATAATGAAAAGATTATTGCTGCGTTAAAAGCGGCGGGAGTAGATGAATCCCTTGTTGGAATGCTTGAGAAGAATACAGCAGGTCAAAAGCAAATAGCTGATGGATTAGCAACAAGTGGAGCACAGATAAAAGCAGGTTTATCACAAGCAGCAACCGGAGCTTCTTCCTTGGCAGATGGTTCGACTACATTATCTTCTGGTATCACTAAGATGAAAAAGGGAGCAAAATCACTTCAATCTGCAATGGGAGAATTAACAGCAGGAAGTAAAACCTTATTAGATGGTGCAAATAAATTAAATTCTGCAGCGGGAACTCTTAGTACAGGTATAAAGCAATTGTATGATGGTAGTACAACACTTGACGCAGCAAGTACAAAGATTAAGAATGCAACACCTAAGTTAGATGATGCAAGCTCAAAATTAGTTGATGGTGTTAAGACGGCAGCAGATGGTGGCAAAACACTTAAAGATGGTATGGCTGAGTTTGATCGAGATGGTATCTCTAAGCTAATTGATACTGTTGATGGTAAATTAGGCGATGTTATAGACAAATTCGATGATTTACAAGATGCAGCAAGCCAATACACAATATTCACAGATGCAAACAGTGAATTTAAGAGCAATGTTAAATTCATAATTGAATTGAATTAATCCTATCCTACATTAAACCTATTCATTCTAATTCATATAACAAAAACGTGTCCCTCAATAACGAATTCATAAGAATCAAGTTATAGAGGGACACGTTTTTTGTTTAAGTGGCACATTGATCAAGAGATGAATGTGTCCTATGCGTTAAGTTCTTTTTGTTCAGCTTTTGTAATAATATATTCATTGCCACGTTCCGCTTCCGCTTTAGCAATCGCATCTGTGATTCGTTGTTCAACAATAGCTGCAATCTCAATTGTCTTGAGATTTTTGTAATCTTCAAAGTAAAGTGGTTCAAGATAGTGAATTTGAACGGTTACTTTTTTTAATGATTTCGTATCAAATACTTTGTAAGAATCAAGTAGTGCAACTGGTACAATAGGGCACTTAGCAAATACAGCACTTTTGAAACTACCAGGCTTGAATTCTCCAATGTAATTTCCACGTTTACTACGTGTACCTTCCGCAAATAAGATAAAATTACGTCCTGCTTTCGCTTCCTTTGCCATGTTGTGAATAACCATCATAGATTGTTTCACATCTTCACGGTCAATAATAAGACATTGTAGAAGTTGAATAACTTGTTTTATTAGGATGATATCTTTAACTTCCTTTTTCATGACTGCAGCAAAGGGTCTTTCATGTGTTTCAAGAAATGCCAATGCATCAAATAAGCCTTGATGGTTAGGGAAGAGAATATATCCTGATTCTTTTGGTAAGTTTTCAAGACCATCACATACTACTTTTATTCGTCCTGCTTTATCTGCACGTTTTGTTACTTTGCGTAGATAAGAATAACGTATATTTGCATCATATTTCTCAGGGTGGTTACCATACTTACAGATATGATAAAACCAAGAAGGACATATTAAGAGATTTCGTAATACCATTAATGCAATTCTTCTCATTATACTCGCTCGCTTTCTTTGGAACTCAAGTATTAAAATTGTTAAATTAGCTATAGAACTATGTTCTATCGCTAGCTTATCTTGTTGCTAGACTCAAGAAATTACTACGTAATTTCTTGAGTTAACTTACGGCTCTTTCAGAGCTACGGTATCACACTACGTGTAATACCTAGAAGTAACTTCGTTACTTCCCGTAAGTTAGATTATACCACATTTCATATGCAGATGAAAGATGAATAGATATGCTTAACAAATTCTTAAACATTTGTATAAAAAGATAAAGACTTAGACAATCCCGAAGAATAGTGATAAGATATAGTTAGAAAATGTTATAATACAGTAGAATGGAGTATGTACCAGATGAAATTTAGTGAATTAACTGCACAGAGCCAATTGGTGAAGGCATTAGAAGTAGAGAAGATAACAAATCCAACAAGAGTTCAAGAACTAGTATATCCTATTATTATAGAAGGAAAAGATGTGATAGCGGAATCTGAAACAGGTTCTGGAAAGACACTTGCTTATCTTGTTCCGATTTTTGAGAAATATAGAGAGATACAGAAAACAAATCAAGTTATTATATTAGTACCAACACATGAGTTAGCGATGCAAGTTAATGCACAGGCAGAACGATTATGTAAGAATTCTGGAATTGAATTAAAGTCAGCTGTAATAATTGGGAATGTTAATATTACAAGACAGATTGAAAAATTAAAGGAAAAACCACAGATTATTATTGGTACAGCAGGAAGAATTCATGAATTAATAAAGAAGAAAAAAATCGCAGCACATACAGTGAAGACAATTGTTATTGATGAGGGAGATAAGCTTTTAAATGCGGATAATATAAAAGGCATTCAGGAAGTAATTAAATGTACAATGAAAGACCGACAATTGTTAGTGTTCTCAGCTAGTATAACAAAGAAAACGACACAAGTGGCTATGGATATGATGAAGGAAGCACAAGTGGTTCGAACAGAAAAGACACAGACAATTCCTACGAATATTGAGCATATTTGCATTGTTGTGGAACGTAGGGATAAGTTAGAGACATTGCATAAACTAACTAGAATATTGAAGGCAAAGAGAGCAATGATATTTATTAATAAGGTAAGTGATATAGAAGAAGCCGCCTACAAATTAGTATATCAAGGGCTAAAGGCAGAATGTCTCCACGGTTCGAATGTGAAAGAGGATCGTAAACGTGTAATAGAACAATTTCGTTCCAATAAGATTAATTACCTTATCGCAACAGATATAGCCGCAAGGGGTCTACATTTTGATGGTATTGATACGGTTTTCCATATCTCAATATCAGAAGATGAGATGGAGTATCTGCACCGAGCAGGACGTACAGGAAGAAATGGACAACCCGGAAGAAATGTATTAATTGTAACGAAAGAAGAATTACCACTTCTAAAGAAATACCAAAAGAAATTTGGTATTAATATTGTAGAAAAGAAGATGTACCAAGGAAAGTTAGTAAAAGGGTAACCTGTTACTGACGCTTTGGATGACAAAAAACACTCTCAATTAAGTAGTATCGTTATAGGATATCACTTGATTGAGAGTGTTTTTTGTTTAATATTTAGCATGACATAAAGATACATTGTTTGAAGAACATTTTAATATATATCGTAGTCAGTCCAATATAAATTATATAATTTCGTAACCCTTTAACATTCTTGCACGGCTAGGGTGTCTTAATTTTCTTAAAGCTTTTGCTTCGATTTGACGGATACGTTCTCTTGTAACATTGAATTCTTTACCAACTTCTTCAAGAGTTCGAGTTCGTCCATCTTTTAAACCAAAACGTAGAATTAAAACACGTTGCTCTCTTTCTGTTAACGTATCAAGTAATTTAGAAATCTGATCTTGTAATACAGAATAAGCAGCAGCGTCTTCTGGTCCAACGATAGTTTCGTCACGAATGAAATCGCCAAGATGACTGTCGTCTTCTTCGCCAATAGGGGTATCAAGTGAGATTGGATCAGCAGAAACCTTAAGGATTTCACGAACTTTTTCTAATGGCATATTCATAGCATCTGCAAGTTCTTGCTCAGAAGGTTCACGACCTAACTCTTGTAATAAACTTCTTGAAACACGATATGTTTTATTAATAACCTCAGACATATGAACAGGAATACGGATTGTACGTGATTGATCCGCGATTGATCTTGTGATTGCTTGACGAATCCACCAAGTAGCATACGTACTGAACTTGTAACCTTTTGTATAATCGAATTTATCAACCGCTTTGATAAGACCAAGGTTTCCTTCTTGAATTAAATCAAGGAAAGACAGACCTCTACCAACATAGCGTTTTGCAATACTTACAACAAGTCTTAAGTTAGATTCTGCAAGAGTCTGTTTTGCGGCTTCATCGCCTTGCTCTATCTTTTTCGCTAATTCAATTTCTTCAGCGATTGAAAGAAGAGGGTAACTACCAATTTCCTTAAGGTAGAGTTTGACTGGGTCATCACTCATAACATTGCTTGCACTTGCAAGATCTTCAACCATGGTAAGTTCTTCATCATTCTCCATTTCAAGAAGAAGATCTTCATCTGGTTCATCATCTGACTCATCTACAAGGTTGATAACAGCAATATTATGGCTTTCAAGATATTCATAAATCTTGTCAATTTGGTTTACATCAAGATTTAGCTCTTTGAAAAAATCATTAACTTTTTCAACTTCAAGAATACCTTTGTTTTTCTTGCCAAGGGAAACTAGCTCTTTTAATTTTTCTTCGAAAGTATTAATTAAATCACTCATTATTAGTATCTATCCTTTCTTGGTTGTAAGCGAACACTGTATATAGTAATCCCACTAATGGGCGAAAATATCACCAAATAGCATTGTAGCACATATAGTGCGATAATGCTACAAGAATTTAAAAGAAACTACATCTTAGCACAAAAATCATAGTCAAAATTCGTATTAATTATATTTCGCAGTATAGTATTTTGCATAGTGCTGTAGTATAATTGTATGCATATATGTTAATTGGAGTGTAAGAAAATCCACCAGTTAATAATATATGAGAATAGGAGACGAAATTATGAGTGAAAATTGTACAAGCAATTGTTCAACATGCTCTTCTGATTGTGCTTCTAGAAAGCCATCAAGAGAAGAAATGTTTGAAAAGACAAATGAATATAGTAATGTAAAGAAAGTAATTGGTGTAGTAAGTGGTAAAGGTGGAGTTGGAAAATCGTTAATCACGTCATCGCTTTCTGTATTAATGAGAAGAAAAGGATATCATACAGCAATCTTAGATGCGGATGTAACAGGACCATCAATCCCAAAAGCATTTGGTGTTCATGAAAAAGCATTAGCAGATGAGCATGGAATTATTCCAGCAGTAACAAAAGTAGGAACAAAATTAATGTCAGTTAATTTACTTTTAGAGAATGAAGAGACACCTGTTGTTTGGAGAGGCCCTGTAATTTCAGGAACGGTAAAACAATTCTGGAGTGAGGTAAACTGGGGAGATGTTGATTACATGTTTGTAGACATGCCACCAGGAACAGGAGATGTACCTTTAACCGTATTTCAATCGATTCCGCTAGATGGAATTGTTATCGTAACATCACCGCAAGAATTGGTTTCCATGATTGTAGCAAAAGCAGTTAATATGGCAAAAACAATGCAAGTACCAATACTTGGAGTAGTAGAAAATTATAGCTACTATGAGTGTGACAATTGTGGCACGAAATTATCCATATTTGGTGAAAGTCATGTAGAAGAAACAGCAGAAAAATATGATTTAGATGTACTTGCGAAGATTCCAATAAATCCTGAGATTGCTAAAAAAGTAGATGCAGGAGAGATTGAAGATATAGAAGCACCATGGTTAGACGAAGCAATAAGTAAGCTAGAAAGTAAATTAGCCAATAATTAAAAAAAGGGTTGAAACACGAATGGATAAAGTACGTGTTTCAACCTTTTCTAATGCATGAATTAATGTATCATGGAAACATCTACATCTAAAAAGTTTCTTATAGCAACGCTAATGCCACCAAGTAAAACGGAACTTTCTTGTAAAACAGAAGGTACAATTTTAATATAATTATTAATATGACTTGATAAATTCTCAATAATGCGTGTTATTAAATAAGGATTAAGCGTTGTAAAACGGCTATTAATAATAACAAGGTCTGGGTTAAACATGTTAAGAACATTGTTCACACAGATTGTCATATACCGAACAAAAGTATCCATAACAGAAAGTGCATCAGGATCTTTTTGTTCATATAACTTGGCAAATGTTGCAAAATCTATGTATGCAACATTCTTTGTTGATGCTAATTCTTGTAATAAAGCTCGTTCAGAAACATATTGTTCTAAACAACCTCTATTACCACAAGGGCAAGATCTTCCGCCAACATCAACAATAGTATGTCCGATTTCACCGGCATATCCTTTGCTACCAGAGTATAATGTATTGTTCATAATAATACCTAGACCAACACCAGTATGTACATTGATATTAGCGATATTAGGATAGTCATATTCAAATGTTTTCTCTCCAATTACGGATAGATTCGCTTCATTTTCTAATAGTA
>NZ_JAVBNS010000064.1:0-3651 GCF_031551385.1 Anaerosporobacter sp. | reverse complement strand
GGAGACAAATTTCAATCCAGAAGAAGCTATTGCGGAATTAGGAGAGATGGCAAAGCTAAGTTTTCGTGATCCAGATGGCAATATACTGATTGAAGGTAAGAATATTATTAGTGCAGAAGCAGTGCAAAATACAGCAGGGATAAGCACGCAGTATGCGGTTGAATTAACATTTGACACAAAAGGTGCGGCGTTGTTTGAAAAGGCAACTGGTGACTTGATTGGGAAACAAATGGGAATCTATATGGATGAGGAGCTGATATCCAATCCAGTTGTTAATGCAAAGATTTCGGGTGGAAAAGGTATCATCGACAATATGGCTTCCTATAAGGAAGCGAAAGTATTGGCAGATAAGATTAATGCGGGAGCATTACCATTTTCATTGAAAACAACAAACTTTAGTACAATTAGCCCAACGCTTGGAAATCAAGCATTACATATTATGGTGATTGCAGGTGGAATTGCTTTTGTACTTATTTGCTTGTTTATGATTACTGTATATAAATTACCTGGTATTATTGCATGTTTGACATTAGTGTTACAGATGTCTTTGCAATTGCTATCCGTATCTGTTCCGCAATATACATTAACACTTACAGGTATAGCAGGCATTGTTCTTTCTGTTGGTATGGCAGTAGATACGAATATCATCATATCAGAAAGAATTGCGGATGAGATAAAGAAGGGATTAACCGTTCGTGCGGCAGTAAGAAATGGTTATAAGAATGCATTTTCTTCCGTGTTTGATGGAAACTTTACAACAGCAATTGTCGCAGTTATCCTTATGATATTTGGCTCTGGTTCTATGTTGAGTTTTGGTTATACATTATTAATGGGGATGATCTTTAACTTATTAGTTGGTGTAAGTGTTTCAAAACATTTATTACTTGGAATATTAGAGTTTCCTAAATTCAATAAAGAAAAATATTTTGCAAGAAAGAAAGAGACAAAGTTACGTTTATTTTATGAAAGTAAAAAAAAGTTTGCATTACTATCTGGTGCACTTTTAATTTTTGGTATTGTAAGTTGCTTTGTAAATGGTGTTAAACTTGATACACAGTTTACTGGTGGTGTTGTATTAAACTATACAGTTGCTGGAGAGGTCGATACAAATGCTGCTAAAAATGCAGTTTCAACGGTAACAGATAGACCAGTAACTGTTCAGATTTCAAGTGATAGACAAAGTGATGAAAAGCAAGTTGTTATTACACTTGCTGGAAATGGTGGTATTTCACCAGAAGTACAGAATGCAATAACAGAGGCGTTGAATACTACTTGTAATGCGACATTGGCGCAAACATATGCGGTAGAGCCATATATAGGGGCAAAGGCATTGAAAAATTCAGGGATAGCAATTATATTATCCTTTGTATTTATTGTTATCTATGTGTGGATTCGTTTCTCGACAATACATGGATTATCAGCGGGAGTAACAGGAATGCTTGCATTGTTACATGATGTACTAATTGTATTCTTTACATTCGTAGTATTTAAAATTCCGCTAAACGATTCCTTTGTGGCAGTAACATTGACAATTATAGGTTATTCAATTAATGATACAATTGTAGTATATGACCGTATTCGAGAAAATGAAAAGTCAAATCCTAGGATAGGTAGAATTTCATTAGTGAATGAAAGTATATCACAGACATTAAGAAGATCGGTTAATACGTCTCTTACAACCGGATTGTGTGTATTGATTATATTGATTGCATCATATATATTCCATATAACATCTATTACAGAGTTTGCATTACCTATGTTCTTTGGTGTGATATGTGGTTGCTATTCTTCTGTTTGTATTGCGAGTATTATATGGTGTATGTGGGAGTTGAGGAAACAAAAAAAGGTAAGACAGTAATTTGTGTGTTACTGTTCATTCCCAAGCCTTGCACTACGCTGCAAGGCTATGGGCTAATAACGTAGAATAGCCAAGAATCCAGCCCCTTCGCCAAAGGCGAACTTTAAATGGGCTGGATTCCGTTACTGTGAACGTTATGTGTGAACAGTAACATTTGTCTAAATCGTAATGATATGATGGATTGAAAATGCAATAGACTTTACACCTTGCTTATGATATAATCGTATCAATAATTGATGCGTGATATAAGGGGGGATAATATGACGGATAGCGAAATGCTTCAACTTATTCTTAATAAGGTTACAGGTCTTGATGAAAAGGTTACAGAACTTGACAAAAAAGTTACTAATCTTGAAAATGATATGTCAGAAGTGAAGGAAGATATCGCAGACTTAAAAGGAGATATGAGAGACGTTAGGTCTGATTTAAGACGTGTAGGTCGTGATTGCAATGCAATCCTTGATGAGGTTGAAAGGGTACATAGTATCTTAGATAAGCATAAGGAAGATAAGCAAGTACATACTGCATAACAAATTATAATACAAAGTGCCAAAGCAAAGGATTGTACATATCCTACTTTGGCACTTTGTTTATGTATCGGGTTTAAAATATTTTGAGGGATTGGATTATCATGATAATGAAGAAATAGAATGTTCGATTTGCTCGCATGAACGTAGCATTGCATTGTTCTTGAATAAGGAGGGATACGAAACTTTTAAACAGTTTGACATACCAATTTTGGTAAATCCGTCAACTTAAATTTACCTTTGTCACCTTTGCTAGGAAAACATCTTGCACACTAATACGACCTCTCTTACAATAGAAGAAAAGACAAATTACTGAATAGGAGACGATAACATGAAATTTGAAAATAAAATCGGAAAAAGTTTTGATAATTTAGCCCAAAGAGTAATATATCCTTATATTATTTCGTATCCAGAATTCGAACCAGTAAAAAATAATGATGTTTCTGAATCAGCACAAAAACAAATGTATGATTTTATGAAAAATACATTTGTGACGATGTATAACAATCCAGAAATCATTGGGTTGCCAATAGAAGAGGATGGTTGTTTTGGTGAAGGTGTGTTATATAATTCAAATCCAGAACTTAATAACATGATGAAAAAGTTTGAGAAAAAGTTTCTTGATTTCTTTAATTTTCTATTTGAACTTGGATTTTATGGAGAGGTCTTAGATAATAAATTACATATTTCTAAAGCTAAGAAGGCTATTAATAAGAATAAACAAACGATGCTTGTAAGATTAGGACTAGAATGTGAAACGAAAGAAGAAACGGTTATTTATAGCAATGAATATCCAGAGCTTTGTGTTGGTTGGAATGCTCTTAGTATATGTAGCAATGCAGTTTGGGACAAAGATATAACGAAAGCTATTGTAAGTCAAAGTTTTGCAAGACTTATGTTTATGAAATGTCTATATGCCGATGAAATTGTAGCTGACTCAAGGTTGTATAATGGCTTAGAACAAAGTGGAGTATATCTAAGTCAACTAGAAACATTTTTAATCGAAAAAGGGTATACATATAATTCGCATGATGGTGGATACACATTAGTTAAGCATTGTGCTAATAATAAAGATGGAAAATTTAAAGTGCTGTTTGATTGGAAAAAGAAAAATCAATTAAAATATTATTTTGAAATCCCTGGATTTACAAAGCTTGTCACAAATCATTATGATAAAATGGACGATTCATTAAAAGGATTGGTCTTTTCAAGATTAAATAATTGCTATAATTGTGGGTATTGTACTCAAACAGGTAACCATCAATT
>NZ_JAVBNS010000292.1:0-4242 GCF_031551385.1 Anaerosporobacter sp. | reverse complement strand
TACAAATCAAAGAACAGACCGATTCGGCGGTTCTTTTGAAGGACGTTTGCAATTTGTAAAAGAGATTATTGAAGGAATTCGCAGTGCATGTGGTAATGAATTTACACTTGGTATTCGTTTAACAGTAGATGAATTACTTGCACCAAACGGTGTGGAAGAATATCTTAAATTAGAAGATGGTGTGAGAGTCTGTAAGGAGTTAGAGGCTCTTGGACTCGATTTTATAAATGTATCAAATGGTATTTACGAATCTTTCAACTCACTATCAGAACCAACAACATATCCACAAGGTTGCCGTACACCACTTATTCGTGCTGTTAAGGAAGCGGTAAATATTCCTGTTATTGCGGTAAATATGATAAAAGAGCCTTGGTTTGCAGAGAAGATGTTAGAAGAAGAGTTAGTTGATTTTGTTGGTCTTGGTCGTGCAGTTGTAGCAGATCCAGAATGGGCAAAAAAGGCAATGGAAGAAAGAGAAGAGGAAATCAATCGTTGTATCTCTTGTACCTTCTGCTTTGAAACATTAGTAAGTGATGCCATTGGTGGTATTGGCCCAGTTAAATGTGCGGTAAATCCTCGTGCAGGTCGAGAACATAAGTATCCTGAGTATAAGAAGGATGGAGAGGGTAAGACAGTAGTTATAGTAGGAGCTGGTGTTGCTGGATTAGAAGCAGCAAGAGTTCTTGCAGAAAGAGCATTTCATGTCGTTGTATTAGAGAAAGAAGGAAAAGTCGGCGGACAGATTAATGTTGCAAATCGACCTCCTCATAAAGAAAAGATGAACTGGATTGTTGATTATGAATTAGTTCAACTTAAAAAGCTTGGAGTATCTGTACAAGCAAATGTAGAAGCGACAAAAGAAGTAATTGCTTCCTATAATCCATATGCAGTAATACTTGCTACAGGTGGAGCACCAATCAAACCATCATCAATACCAGGAATTAATCTTGAGAATGCAGTAACATTCAAAGATGTTCTATGTGAAGAGAAGGTGATAGAAGGTAAGAAAGTTGCAGTGATCGGTTCTGGTGCAACAGGATTAGAAACAGCAGAATACCTATGCACAAGAGGAAATGATGTTACGATTGTAGAGATGAAGGATTCTATTGGCGAAGGTGTATATGTACAACATTACCTTGATGCAATGGACAAGCTTTCAAAATATGATGTTACGTATATGGATAAAACAAAACTTGTGGAAATCAAAAAGGATGCCGTTGTTCTTGAACAAGTAAAAGAAGGAACAACAAGCGAATATCCAGTTGATTATGTAGTGCTTTCATTAGGAGTACGTTCCGTTAACTTATTAGAAGAAGTTGCAAAAGAAGTTTGTGACAATGTTTTTGTAATTGGTGATGCTTCTAAGGTTGGTAGAATTGAAGGTGCTGTTCGTAGTGGATTTGAGGTTGCGTATTCGTTATAAGCTGGTAGTGTTGAGTAGTCGAATAAAATAAAAATCAAGTAGTAGGCTAACCAATGAATGGTTAGCCTACTACTTGATTTACGTTAGTTTAATACCACATGTGCAATTTGTTTAGATTAGTGATACCTGAAAGTGTACAAAATATCTTGTATAGGTTATAATATATAGTTACCAGTAAATCCGAAAGGAAGTGGGTTAAATGGATAATGTACAAAACATGCTGATGAAGTTCTCAAAAAAGATGAAAGATATTCTAGGAGCGAATCTGTCAAAGGTTATTTTGTATGGTTCTTATGCAAGAGGTGAACAGCAGGAGCACTCAGATATTGATATTATGATTCTAACATCGCTAACAGATGTAGAAATTGAAAGGATAGAGCCTATTATCTATGATGTAGCATTTGATTTTGAAATGGAATATTTTATTGATATTAGTGTGATTGTCAAGAATGAAGAACACTTTGAGTATTGGTTAGGAGCGTTGCCCTTTTATGATAATATTGAACGGGAAGGGGTCGTACTAAATGGATGATCGTCAGAAATCTTTAAGTAAATATAGATTGCAAGAAGCAGAGGATAGTTTAAAAGTAGCAGAGCATTGACTTGGTTTCTTTATTATATAAAAGTAGTTAAATAAATAGATAATGATACATGTTTTGGTCCAATTGGTTTATAATAGTGGTAAATAAAACGATAAAAGAAAGAAGGAAAATAATGAATAATAAAATTTACGAATTTGAAGCACAGATACAGAAAGTTCCCGATATCGATGGGGCATATATAGATTTCCCTTATGATGTAAAACAAGAATTTGGTAAAGGAAGAGTGAAGGTAAGAGCTACATTTGATGGAGTAGAATATGACGGAAGTTTAGTACGAATGAAAACACCAAATCATATTATTGGTCTTAGGAAGGATATAAGGGAAAAGATTAATAAGCAGGCAGGGGATATGATACATGTTACGATACAAGAGCGTGTGTAAAGCTAAGAAAGATAGAGTCTAAAGAAAACGTTTTTGGTTTGATGGGAAGTGAAAATGATGTCGTTTAATGTCTCTTAACAAATATTTAACACAACTTTACATGTACATGATAGAGCAGAAATTCTCTTTGTGATATATTTTCTCATGAAGTATATAAATTAGGACAACAAGGGTTGACTAATAAAAAGAGGAGAATGAAAAATGCATAATACTTGGAAAAAGCGTGTGTTAATTGGAGCAGTTGTACTTTCAATGTTGCCAGTGAATTCAATTGTTAGTTTGGCAGATGCAGCACCAGACGGAATGACGGTAGCATCTGATACAGAGGCTGGAAAGAAAGATGGAGCATGGGACAAATGGGTAAAAGAGTGGGAGACAATCAAAGATGATTGGACACAGATTTCACTTACACCAGGTAAGGATGAAAGTCAATTAAACTTTGCGTGGTATACAGCAAAAGATAGTTCGTCAAGATTAAAAATTAGTACGTCAGAAGATATGAAGAATGCAAGTGTATATGTTGCGAAAAGGGAAAAGGCTTCTGTAACTGTAGATGGAAAACAATATTATTCGAATAAAGTAACAGCACTCAATTTAAAATCGAACACAACATATTATTATACATATGAAGTGGATGGTGTTTTTACAGAACCAGCAGAATATACAACAAAAGCAACAGACAATTTTAGTTTTATATTCGTAGGAGATCCACAGATAGGTTCTTCAAACGAGAAGAAATCTTCAAGCAAAGATGTAAATACAGCAGAAAAGTTGGCAGAATTCATACAAGCACAAAGTGAAGCAGTTCGTAATGATTCCTTCAACTGGGCTGATACATTGAATAAAGCAATGACAAAGACAAATAATCAAGCTAGTTTTATCGTGTCTGCTGGTGACCAGATTCAATTAAGAAAAAGTAAATCACCACAGGGTAAAAACTATGAGAGTGAAATAGAATACACTGGTTATTTAAGTCCAGAGGTATTGACATCATTACCTATTGCGCCAACAATTGGTAACCATGATGCAGACAATGCAAACTATACTTATCATTTTAATGTACCAAACAAGAGTGAATACGGTGTTAATACATCAACAACAGATACAACAAAAGTAGGTGGAGACTACTACTTTACCTATGGTTCTGTATTATTCATGATGTTGAATACACAAGATACAAATGTTGCAGAACATAAGAATTTTATTGAGGAAACGGTAAAAGCAAATAAAGATTGTACATGGAGAATTGTTACATTACATCAAGATATCTATGGTTCAGCAGAGCATTCCAATGAGCCGGAAATCACAAATCTAAGATATCAATTAGTTCCAATATTAGAAGCAAACGATATCGATGTTGTATTAACAGGACATGACCATGCATACTCAAGAACGCAAATCTTAAAAGGTGGCGTTAAGACATTTGATGCTTCTTACGATGATGATGCATTTAGTGAACAACTAGAAATTGACATGGATGCAGGAAAGAATCCAAAAACATTAACAATAGCACCGGCTAATATTACATCAAGTAAAGCAACAGAAGATGGATTAAAATACCTTGATTACTTAAATAAAATAATGGACGCAACTGCAGTTGAGAAAGTTAATAAAGTAAATGCAACAACAGTATTAAATCCAGAAGGAATTCTATATATGACAGGAAGTTCTTCTTCTGGTAGTAAATACTATGATTTAGTGGCAAGACAACAAACCTATATTGCAAGTCGTTGGCAAGAAGATGTTCCAACATATTCTGTAATTGATATTACACCAACATCATTTACAATTAATACATACCGTACTGATAATAATAAAGCAATTGATGAAAGCTT
>NZ_JAVBNS010000094.1:0-87135 GCF_031551385.1 Anaerosporobacter sp. | reverse complement strand
AAAATCAACAAGTACATTTGACAAGGTTGTGACAGAAGTTGATAGTATTGAGATGGAAAATATAGATTCGATTGTAGTGCATATGGGAGACAATGAAAATACATTCTCAGCAGTACATGCAAAGGATTTTGTTACATTTTTTAAGTCGTTGAAAGTGAAGAAGAAGGAAGTTAATAAGAGCCATGAAGAAAGTATAGAGAAAGAAATCAGCGTAACGATTACGTATGGAGAAGATTCCGAAGAGAGTGATACCTTTTATATTACGGATGAAATGATTTGGTTTGACGATGGTGTGAAGTCATCATATTCGTATCAAATTGTGGATTTTGAAGAAGTTGAAACGTTTATTGAAAGTAAATTCGAGGATACATCAAGCTATGGCATTGCACCTCCGATAGAGTCTCTTTCTTGGGGAATGAGTGTCGATGAGTGTAAGAAAAATCTTGCGAATTATACATTTGAACTGATTAGCAATGAAGGTGGTTTAATGTATCGTGTATCTTCTGAGATGAGTTTATTTGATTATACAGATGAAATCGACCAAGTTATATTAAAGTTTGATTCTGCAATTACAGAACCTGTTTATCCATATCATACCGATGCGTTGACTTCAATACAGTTTATCTTTCATGAAATTGATGTGGATAAAATGAAAGATAAGGTGACAGACCTAGTAGGAGCAGAGGGTACGCATTGGGTGGATATAAGAAAGAGTGATTTTATAACTTGGGAGAGTGTTGATACAGTAAAGAATCTGGATAAGGCATCGTATAAGTTGTTAGAGGATTTTTGGACATTGCTAGATGAATATGCGTTAGATAGTTTTCTTGCAGCTAGCAAAGAGGCTTCGGAACTGATTAACAGAGTAGATATGTCAGATGGTCTTCTTACAGCTAGAAAAGAGAACTCAGAACCAATTAACAAAGTAAAGATGCAATATACAGAGGACGGGATATGCTCTGTAGAATTTTATGCTGGAATGAATCTTTTTCTATATAATTTGAGGTAAGTCAAGGGTCTGCAAAATATTATAGAGGTTTAAAGTGTATCTGCGTTTTAGTCTTTGAGTAATAGGACGGGAGAGGAGAATTCATGGAACAGGATTTTTTTATTAAGTTATTAAATCTAAGTTATCAAGGTAGTATTGCCATATGCGTTATTATATTAGCTAGATTTCTTCTGCATATGATAAAAGCACCTAAGAAATATGTGTACTATCTTTGGCTGTTTGCATTTGTACGGTTGGTATTACCGTTCTCGTTTGAGAGCGTTTTAAGCATCTTGCCACAAGAAAATGAACCAATTAAGACAGCGATTGTTTATGAACAGATACCAGAGATTCATACAGGAAGCGCAGTGGTGAATCAAGTTGTTAATAACGTTCTTCCAAAGGCAACACCAGAAGCTAGTATGAATCCAATGCAAATTGTAATGATGATTGCAGAAGTGATTTGGTTTGCTGGGATTGGAATATTTGTGCTTGTCAGTGTTATTTCGTTTGTGCGATTAAAGAAGCGATTAGTAGGAAGTGTGCAGTATACGGAAGGTTCAAAGACGGATTTATGTATTGCGAGTAATGCTATATATCTATCTGATTACATTGAAACAGCATTTGTGCTAGGATTTTTTAGAACACGTATCTATGTACCATCTACAATTGGTGAGAGAGAAATGTCCTATATCATCATGCACGAGCAGGCACACATAAAGCGTAAAGATTATATTGTTAAGTTGATTTTGTTTGGTATTACGATTCTTCATTGGTTCAATCCACTTGTTTGGCTTGCCTATGTGCTTGTAATTCAAGATATGGAGATGTCTTGTGATGAATATGTAATGAAAAACTATATATCAAATGCGTATGATGGAGATATCCGTAAGGAGTATGCGACATCGTTATTAAGTCTAGCGGTAGGAAGAAAATTGATTTTAGGTACACCGTTAGCGTTTGGGGAGGGTAATGTGAAAGGTAGAATTAAAAATGTAACGAAATACAAGAAACCATTGATTTCCGTTTCGATTTGTGCTGTGATTGGATGTATCATTTTAGGAGTTGCTTTGCTAAGTAATCCCGTATCGAAAACGGCGTTACCTGTTGAAAGTGAAGATTCGCAATCGGATGAAAATACACCAGAGGAAGGAAATGAGACAACAGAGGGTGATTCGAAACAAACAGAGCAAGACATGGAAGAGATTGCACTGCCAATTGTTTCGATTGATCCGAATGCAACTCTTGGAGCAGATGGACCGATTCTTGATTATGCAGATGGCAACACGGTTATTTTCCATGGATATTTTGGATTGTTTGTCTATGATTTGAGTACACAAACGCTAGTCCGAGCAGTGGATTTAGCAGCGATTGGCTGCCATATGACACAAGGAGATATGTATTGTGAGGTATCCGTATCGGAAGACGGTAGAAATGTATATCTGCATCCAATGAGTTTGAATGAGATGTATGTGCTTGCAATCGAAACGGGAAAACTTTATAAAACAGCATATAACATGGAAGGAATTGCATTGTTTGACAAGTTGACAGACAACAGTGCGTTAGCTGGAAGTGGAGAAGGAATCTATTCCGCACAAAAGGCTGTATTTGGTTCAGGTGAACAATCATATGAAGGATATCTATATGCATACAAAGATTCGATAGGTGAGCTTTCTTATGCAGAATCGGATATGATCTATATGCTTTTTGATTCCGCCTACAAGAGTAATCCTGTATTAGAAGGTGTGTCTATGTCTGTGAATAAGGATTCTGTGATTCCAACTGGTATTACATTTTCTATCTTAAATACAACGGATAAAGAAATTACGGCTGGAGAAGACTATTATCTGGAATATTATGAGAATGGAAAGTGGTATGTTGTACCATATATTATTGATAATGCTGCCTTTAACAGTATTGGTTATAACATAGTGAAGGATGAACCATTTGAGCTTACAATTGACTGGGAATGGCTATATGGTAAATTAACGGCAGGAAAATACCGTTTAGTAAAAGATATTCTGGATTTTAGAGCACCTGGCGATTTTGATAAGTATACGTTGATGGTGGAATTTGAGGTTGAGTAGTAAATGTATGATATACAGTAAAATCAAATAGTTATAAAAAACCTTAGAAATTTGCTTGTATTTCTAAGGTTTTTTTGTAACATTCGCAAAGTATTCATTTTAATAAAGGAATATTATACGAATTGAAATTTCATTGAAAAAAGCAATACGTTCACAACCAGAATTACAATATATTGAAATACTATTTACAAGTATAAACAAAAGTGATAGAATAACATTTAGATAAATATCTAAATGTTATTCGGAAAAGAACTACATAAAAGGAGGCGGTTTCTATAGCCATCAGCGACACATTTAAAGCATTGAATGACCCTGTGCGATGCGAAATTATCACGATATTGAAAAAAGGCCGCATGAGTGTGGGAGAGATTTTGGAACACTTTAATGTAACAGGTGCGACAATGTCGTATCATCTGAATATATTAAAAAATGCTGGGTTGGTATCCGATGTGAAAAAGGGAAAATATATCTACTATGAACTTAACATTTCTGTAGTTGAGGAAATTATGACGTGGTTTATTCGATTAAAGGAGGATTATGATGAACAAGATAATAAATAAAGATAATATAAGTTCGTGGATTCTATTTGGTTTATCATTATTGATTGCAGGACTTTTTATAGGTTCTCTTCCAGACGAGATTCCTATTCACTTTAATATAAACGGTACTATAGATAATTACGGAAACAAATTTATGATATTTCTAATGCCGTTAACAATGTTCGTGATGCTTCTTGGTTCTACATTAGCAAAGAACAAGGAAAAGCAATCAAAGACGAGCGATAAATATTATTACCAGATTGTATTTTTATCAAATATAGTTATTATCTTATTGGAAATTTATATAATTGCAGTTTCGTTTGAGATAAAAGTAATGAATGCGATGAATTTAGCATTAATATTGGTCGGGGTACTGATTGTAGTCATTGGAAATGTAATGCCGAAGTTTGGGCAAGGAAAGTGGATCGGAGTACGAACAAAGTGGACACTTGCAGATGAAACAGTTTGGTTTCACACGCATCGATTTTGCGCAAAGTTGTGGTTTGTTGGAGGTATTCTGTTTGTGGGAACAGTATTTTTGAAAGGAATTCCCAAAACGGTATCGGTTATAGCAATTGCGTTCATACTAACATTGTTGCCAATTTTGTATTCTAAAGTAGAATATGAAAAGTTAGCAAATAGAGGATAAATGATAAGAAGGGGAGGTAGATTTTATGTCAGCTATTCAAGAAATGTTACCCGTGTTAATTCCACTAATTATATTAGAGGTAGGATTGGGGTTAGGTACAATGATTCATGTTATAAGACATCCAAATTACAAATTTGGAAATAAAGCGTTATGGATTGTGTTATCCTTTGTTAATATTATTGGACCAATATTATACTTTACAGTTGGGAAAGGTGAAGACTAATGGATATACTTAACGTAGAACATGTATCGCAAAGCTTTGGAAATACCAAAGTTCTTGATGATGTGAGCTTTGCTGTACCTGAAAACTCGGTTTTTGGATTCTTAGGGCAAAATGGTGCAGGTAAAACAACTACTATGAAAATTATATTAGGACTTATGAAACCGACAGGTGGAAATGTGTCTATCTTAGGGGAAACCGTAACGTATGGACAGACGAAAACAAATCGATTTGTAGGATATCTGCCAGATGTTCCAGAGTACTATACATTTATGACGCCAAAGGAGTATTTGAAGTTATGTGCTCAGATTACAAATATGCCTTCGAACACAATTAAAAAGAGTGTAGACGAGATGCTAGAGTTAGTCGGTCTTGCCAATGCAAATAAAAAAATTGGCGGATTTTCCAGAGGAATGAAGCAACGTCTTGGAATTGCACAGGCGTTGCTAAATCAACCCAAACTTTTGATTTGTGATGAACCAACATCTGCACTGGATCCTCTTGGAAGAAAAGAGATTCTAGATATTCTCCATCAAGTGAAGGGAAAAACAACGGTTGTTTTCTCGACACATATACTGTCCGATGTAGAGAAAATCTGTGATAATATCGCGGTTATACACAACGGAAAAATTGCATTGTCAGGGTCGATTCAAGATATTAAGAATAGAGAAAGAAAAGAAACGTTGCTTATTGAATTTAAAAGTGAAAAGACTTTGAAGACATTTATGAACCTTTCTGAATATGGGAAAATAGAAAATCATGCTGAGAAAACTGAAAATGGAATCCTAATAAATTCAACAGACATAGACGGTATGTTTTCCTATATTATGAATGTAATGTCTGCGCATAAGATAATCCCTTCAAAGCTCGAAATATTAGAACCGACATTAGAAGATGTATTCATGGAGGTGATTGGATGAGTTCGTATTGGGCATTTACAAAGAAAGAATTTTTAGGATGTTTTCGTACAAGTAAACTTGTTGTCATGGCAGTCGTGTTTCTGCTTTTGGGAATTATGAACCCTGTGACAGCAAAACTTATGCCAGAACTTTTTAAATCGTTGAATACAGAAGGCATAATATTTACAATACCAGAACCAACGGCTCTTGATTCATGGATGCAGTTTTATAAGAATGTGCCACAGATGGGATTGATTGTGCTTGTTATTGTATTTAGCGGAGTTCTAACGAATGAAATTAGTAAAGGAACGTTAATCAATGTATTGACGAAGGGGCTGAAACGCTCGAACGTTATCTTAGCAAAGATGACAATGGTTACGGCTGTCTGGACGATGTGCTATATACTTGCATTTGTTGTTACATACGGTTATACCGTTTACTTTTGGCCAGAGCAATCGTGTAACAATATCGTATTGGCAGCCGTATGTCTGTGGTTGTTTGGGGTATTGCTGTTGTCTGCAATTATGTTAGGAAGTGTATTAGTTAAGGGAACATCGGGCTGTCTCTTATTCGTGGGTGGTGTTGTAGTACTTATGTTTTTAATAAATATGATTCCTAAGGCAGATGCCTTCAATCCGATTGTTTTGGCAGCAGGAAATATGAATCTGATAACAGGGGCGATGGCGGTTGGTGATTTGGTTAAGCCGATTGTTGTTAGTGTTGTGTTGATTATTGGGTTTCTTGGTGGTGCGTGTTCGGTGTTTAATCGGAAATATATTTAGGAAGAAGCGTTGGATTTTGAGGTGGCTTGGTATAGAGTGGTTTCGAAAATGACAAACTATAAGTGAACGATTATCGGACTAAGGGATATTGCTAGTTTGCTGTTCAAATATGCTTTACGATAGTTTGGTGATATGATATTATGGTTTTAGTGGGAACGGTTGGTAACCCCTTGAGAAAGGGGGAGGATGCCTATATGTATGTTACATACGACAACTTAATCCAATTTGGATTACTCATAGTTGCTATAATAGGTCTTGTATACAAGATATGTCATAAAGACAAAAAATAAACCGCCCCTAGCCTGAGAAACTTGGACGGTTTATTTAAGTTCGAATTCACTTGCGAGGGGATACAACTTAGTACCACTCTTAGTAAATATATTTTAACATATATTTTTAGTAAAATCAATTGAAATGAAGAGATGAAGCGTTGAAAGAAAATAAAAGTAAAGGATTCGTGCAGCTCATTAATTCTTTTAACTATACTTATTTGAGCAGTATCACAGGCAAACTTGTGATAGGCATAGGTAGAAAAATGGAGTCAGAATTATTTCATGTACATACATATCGTTGTAAACATGCAAGTGAAGAGCAAGATTATGAATATATAGAGAAAGCAATTACGTTAGGGGCGAAGAGAATAACATTTACCGACCATGCACCATTTCCAGGGAACCCTTTTGGATTAAGAATGGAGATGGATGAATTACCAGAATATCTCAACTCGTTAACACAATTAAAGCAGAAATACAAAGACCATATAGATGTGGTGATAGGATTAGAAATAGAATATCTGCCAAGCTTTAGTAGCTACTATTTGGAATTACAGAAATTAGAGCAACTACAATTTTTGATGTTGGGGCAACATTTCTGCGAGTATGGGCCAGAGTGTTATAGCTTTGATGTGAAGAGGGAAGTACTAAAGAAGGAAGAAGCTATTGGCATCGGTAAGGCGATGGTTCAAGGAATAGAAAGTGGACTGTTTAAAGTAGTTGCGCACCCAGACCGACTGTTTCGAAGAAGAAAAGACTGGGAGCCTGATATGGAGCAGATATCAAAAAACATTATAACGGCAGCAATAGAGAATGATGTTTTTCTTGAGCAGAATGAGAGTTCAAAGCTACGTAAATACCAGTATTGGAAAGAGTTTTGGGATTTTGCAGATATACTGGCAAAAAAGCAAGAGGGTACGGGAAAACAGCTTCGTATTATTCGTGGGTTAGATGCTCATAGTACGAAGGAGTTGGAAGTATTGTCTGGGAGATAGGGTTGGTGGTATGGAGGGAGGCTGACAGATGAAATATAATTTTTTCTTGAAGAGAAATATTCATATGTATAATCATCTAGTAATATGTACTTGTGGACAAAACAAATATGAGGCTATCTGTGAGTCTGCGCCAACAAAGAAAGAAACAATCCTATTTTGGCCCGATGATTTCGGTCTGATGCTTGAAGATAGAGAAGAAATGATAAAAGATTTAATAGAATGGTCAGAAACTCAGGGATTTAAATGCATTATACATCAGGGAAAGCGTTGTTGAGATAGATATATTGTCTAATTCGCGTATTGCATAAATGCTCTATAGGTATTGTAAGTGACATAAAGGTTCACTCCTTTCTTTGGGGTAATCATAGCATAATTGTGCAATGGGAGCAATGGAAATATGCAGTCAATCTTGCAAAACAAAATATAGGGGATAAAGCAGAAATCAAAATAGTGAAAAAGTGTTATTGTTAGTAGTAGAGGAGTTGAAAATCCGACGTGAATATTATATGTAGGAAGTATACAAGAACTTATAGTATGGGCGAATATTTTACCAACCGATAATTTTGAGAAAATTGTGTTAGACCAGTAATGGCAAGGGGTTGAAGGTGATTGACTGGTTGGGATATTAAAAGTGGTTAACGGCTGGTAAAAAATGAAGAAATGCTTGAAAATAAAGGAGTTTGTGGTATCATTGATTTTAAGGATGTTGAATTTGCTATGGTTGAATAACAACATGAGATGTATTGAAACTTAACTCACTTCCTTCCATTTTCTTTTACTCAACTGTTGAATAACAACATGAGATGTATTGAAACGAAACACATTGCCCATTAATAAAAGGGCAAAAGGGTTGAATAACAACATGAGATGTATTGAAACTAAGCCTGCTTGAACTGCTCAGCGGTTATGCCTGTTGAATAACAACATGAGATGTATTGAAACAATCCTTTGATTTGGATATTCGCAGTAGGATATAGTTGAATAGTAACATTAGATGTACCCCTTCATTACAAAAATTATCACTACCCCAATAAAACGAAAGGAAAAACTAAAAAACAAAATCCTCTAGGTTCATCCCAAATTAACATAGCAACAAAAACAGGACAATCTCCAAGAGGTATATTTGTTCATAGTTCAAACGGCAAAAATCAAATGGTTGTAATCCAAATAACATTAAAAGTATACTTAAAAGAAAATGTACCAAGCATTCAAGCACAACAGATTATATGCAGATTCATAGATGGAGCATTATGCAAGAAAGAAGAATTTAAGGAGCTACATAACGCAAGGAAATATAAGATGTACTGCTACAATTCTCTTTATCCAATTAGTGAAGACAGAATCTATCATAAAAATCAAACCTACCAATTGCAGATACGAACAGTAGATACAAACCTGGCAGAATATTTTGCAAATGAATTGAATGTAATTGAAGACCGTATTATTAAAATACAAAGTAGTGCAATAGAGTTCATTGCAAAAAAGGAAATAGAGAAACTATATTCCATTACACCGACTCTGATGAAACGTGATGATGGTTATTGGAGAGATTGCATATCTGTAGAGGAATATATGGAATCCATAAAGATAAACTTAATTAAAAAATACAATGCATATACCAACACAAAATTAGATGAAGAGTTTGATTTTATAAAGGAAATACAATTTTCTAACCGAGTACCTATAAAATGTGCCTATAAGAATGTTAATCTGCTGGGAGATAAGATTGATATACAAATAGCAAGCAATGAAAGAGCGCAACAATTAGCATATTTTGCACTTGGTGTTGGAATATTAGAAGGAAATGCAAGAGGATTCGGCTATATGAAGGATAAGTGGAAAAAAGTAACGATTAAATGATAAAATATAACAAATATACTGTACAAAGAACAAGAAAAGTGATAAATTTACTATAAGAACATATGAACAACATGACAAAGGCAGACGATTTAAGTGACCTAGGAGTTTCATAGTAATTATAGTAAGAGGTATCGAATGCTGAACGAAAGGTTGTGAATGACCTTTCGTTTTTTTGCGTTAAAATGTATTGGGAAGATAATAAACAGTTAAGAGGAGGCATAAATTTGAAAGGTATATTAGCAGAGAATGAAAAAGCAGTAAATAAGACAGCAGATAAATTATACAAGGAATTGTATGATAAAGTGAAAGAGAGTGCATCAAAAGGGGAACCAAAAACATATGGAGATTTAAGTATGGATTATATTGATATAGCAACACTTTTTGTTTGCAGTGCCTATCTCATAGCAGTTAAAGAGAATGAGATTTTCGATAAGGAGACATTTAGAAAGAATGCGTATATAGCATTTCGGGAGAAGGATAAGAAAAAATATATCCAATCATGGGAAATCATAGATAGCTTGGCTAATGGAAAAAAACCTACAAATATAAAGAGAACTGTTACGGCAAGGATATTAAAAGGTGGCGCCTATAAAATTAAGCAATACTATTTGGAGAATTATAAGTTATCGGACATTCGGGGTGCAAGTATGCTACTGAATCATGTGGAGGAACAGGAAATTCCCCAAATGATAAAAGAAAAATATATCCCAGAATGTATTATATATACCGGCGGTGGGAACATATTAGCATTGTTACCAGATGCAAAGGATAATGATTTTGATGCATTTCAAGAAAAACTTGAGAGACGAGCTAGCGAATATTTGCTCACAGCAAATGTGGCATATTATATTAGTGAAGCACAACCATTAAAAGACATTTTTGGTGATAGTTATAGAGACCTACTTCGAGAGGTAGAAACAGAACTTAATGAAAGAAAAGAAATAAAATTAATGGGATTAGGGAATTGTAAAAGTACATTACTAGGAAGACCCAAAATGTCAGATGAGGATTTTAATTTTATGCTACCCAATGGTTGTACAGAAACAGAGAACGAAAAAAAGATTTGCCAAAATTGTGGTAGTCGAGAGGCTACCTATAAGTATAGTTATGGTATACAGGAAGATTCTGAGGAGAGTATAGAGGAAGGCTCTGACTCTGAGGTTAGAACTATCTGTGATAGTTGCTTGCACAAAATGTTAGCAGGAAGAGACGCAAAGATAAATTATTTTGCTAAGGATTATGAAGAAATAGCAAAATTCAAGTATACACCATTTAATTCCATAGAAGAACTTGATTCCAATAATGTAGCAGTCGTATACGCAGATGGAAACAATATGGGTGGGCTTATAGCAAATTTTAAGAATATCTGTACCATGATGCAGTTCAGTAGAAATGTAAAGGACATAACGAAACGGTCCGTATTTGAGACATTTAAGGAAGAGAATATAAGCAAGTTTGAAATTGTTGGACTTGGTGGAGATGATGTATTCATAATATTGCCAGCAAAAAATGCAATAACCTTTACTGCAACATTAATAGAAAAATATAATGAAAACTTCAAACAATTATATAGTGATAATCCGTCAACATTATCCGCGGGAATTGCAATTGCAAAACCAACGATTCCTATTAAGGTAATGCTTGAGAGAGCAGAAGAACAGTTGGCACTAGCGAAAGAAAAGGCAAAGTTAGAAGAAAATAAAGGACAAGGAACACTGGCATTTTGCAATCTCACTTCGCTTGCTATGGAGAAGATGAAACATAAGAGTGAAAGGGAAGAAGAGAAAATTCATGATACGTTACAACCATATACATTAAAAGAGATAACAGATCTAATTAAATTTGTAAGAAAGTTGTCTGAATCTAATGAAAAGAAAGAAAAAAAAGAAAAAGATAAAAAAACTGATGAAAAGGCAACCTCTAATCTGGATAAGAAAAAAACAAAATTGAGAAATATTTATATGGCTTTTGAAGAGGCAGAAAAGGAAGAAGGCGATTTGTTCTTCCGATATACCAATGCAAGGGAAAAAGAAGAGAATAGAATTGAACTTCCTGAGAAAATTGGTAATTGTGAAGAGAACGAGAATTGTACTTGCTATAGCAGAAACGAGAATAGTGCATATTATGAAAAAGACGGACAATTGTATTACATATGGAAAGATATCTTGGAGTTACTAGATTACTGTCAGGAGGACGTATGAAGAAAATATATAGTATACATATAAAATTAATCTCAGCATTACATATTAATGCAGGAGTCGGACTAGATGGAATAAGAAAAGTTGTAAAACGTGATGGTCGTCCTTATATTCCAGCAACAGTTGTAAAAGGAATGATAAGAGATAACTTTGAACGAATCAATAGAACGGTAGATAATGAGTATGAATGTCTAGGGAAAGAAAATGTGAAAGACGATTGTAACTGTATCAGTTGTACCTTGTTTGGAAAGGCAGGCTTTCAAAAATCAAGAGTTATCCTTGATAATTTAGAAACTAACCAAGCAACGACGACAGAACTACGAGCAAATGTAGCAATTAATAGGCAGTTAAGAACCAATAATGACGGAAGTTTGGTGTTTCAAGAAGTGGTATCACCGAGAGATGAAAAGGGTAAGGAAATTATATTTACAGGTGAAATGGTCGTATATTATCCACCTGAAAAAGAACTAGCATATGAACCACATCTTCTTACAGCGGTTCGTCTGATAGAGGGGATTGGCTCAGGGAAAAGTCGTGGACTGGGATTTGTAGAAGTGGAGGTGACAGAGAAACATGCTTAAAAAAGTAACATTTGAACTATTAAATGATGTGATGGTAGGTGGAATTCGTATAAGTGATAATGTCCTTGAGTCAGAAGATGTTATAAGTGGAGCAGTTCTACGAGCAGGTTTTTCCAATGATATATTATTGGAATGTCTAGTCAGTGGTATACTTGGACCAAATGGAGAAAGAAATTATATATTCGAAAAAGATGCGTCAGGGAAATGTAGCGAATGTAAAAATGCAGAGATCTGCAAAGCATTTTCAAATATGAAGTTTGGTTTCCTTTATCCACAAGATTGCCTTCCTATTGCGATGACAACGAAGATGTGTAAAGCAAAAGGAAGCGAGCACGGACTATACAATATTATGTTAAACCAATACATACAATGTCCAGAGTGTGGAGGACGCTTGGAAAATGCAAAAGGCTTGTTAGATCATAAAAGCGCATCCATATACAAAGTACCTAAAATAGAAACCGTACATACTGCAATTAATTATGCAAGCAGAACGGCAAAGGAAGGCTCCTTGTTTTCAATAAATGCAATTGCAAAGGGAGAAGTATATGAAGGTTTAGTAGACGATTGTGACACTTCTATATTAGAAAAAGGGAAGATTATTTATGTTGGTAAGTATTCCTCATCGGGATATGGAAAACTTAAAATTATTGATATTCAGCCATATGAGGAAGAGATATATGGTGCGAATTTAGAAACTAGATTAAGAAGTGTAGCAAGTGATAATGGCAGAGAAATATTTGTATTGGAATTATTGAGCGATGCAAAATTGGGATTCCAAGATGATGAATGCCAGACGATAAGAAAAACGAAAGAGTATAAAGAGATTTGGGAAAAAAGAATTCTTGGAGAACAAGAAGATAAATCAATTAAACTAGAGAAAGTAGTTGCACAGAATTATGTGTATAGAGGATATGATACGTCAAAAGCAAAGGGTGAATGGTTGAAAGATCCTGTTATTATGACACGAAAAGGTAGCGTGTTTAAGTTCTCTTATCAAAAGGAAGATTATGAAGAAGTTTATTCTGTATTGAAGGATATGGAGTTGAATGGTATTGGTGAAGATTGTTTGAATGGGTATGGACAAGTTGGTGTGTGTTGGAATCAAGGAGGAGAGGGATTGAATGGATAAGAAGAGGATATTGAAGCTTGCAGAAAGCATAGAGAAAAATTTAAGAAAAATAAGAAGTTCAAAAAATTTTAAAGATAAAGACATTGGAAACAGTCAGTTTCATGCTTTATCTGTTGCATGTAAGAGTGCAGAATGTGTAGAAGAGATTAAGCTAATAATTAAATTTAAAGCAGCAAAAAATGAAGGAACATGGGGAAAGAACATTTATGATAAAACATTTGCAGATAAAGTGTTAGAGAAAGTTGAGATAATTTGCAGAAATGATAAGGAAGAAAATACAAGATTAGAATCATTATCTTTGTTTTTTGGTTATCTTTATTGGAGTTCGAAGATTATTGCATCAGAAAAAAAGTAGCTTAAAAGATAGTAATAGCTAGAAAAAATCATTAGGATACCAAGAAAAGAATAATGGGTATACTGATTTAAGAAAACAATAAATTTATACTAGGAGGAAACGTGATATGACATTTGAAACGTTTAATAAGAAGCACATAATCAAAGGCGAATTTCTTACAATAGACCCAATACATATAGGAGCATCAAATAATGATCCATTGGATCCAACAGCATTCGATAATCCAGTACTTAAAGATCAAAAAGGAAATCCAATTATTCCAGGCTCCTCTATTAAGGGAGTGGTAAGAAGTTATTTTGAAGCTGTATTGAGGGGAATTGAAAAAGAGGTATGTAATATTTTTGAAGTAAATGATAGTAGATGTATTACAAAAAGTGATGCAAGGGATTTGAAAAAAAAGTATAAAGAAAATCCTACAGAATTGGCAAACCAATTATATAAAAAGAGTTGTGTGGTTTGTCAGTTGTTTGGTGGACGTGAAGTAGCAGGCAAGTTACAATTTAAAGATAGTTGCTATATCGGAGAGCAAATTATATATGAAAAAAGAGATGGCGTAGGAATTGACAGAAATACAGGAGCAGCAAGAAGGGGTGCAAAATATGATTTCGAAATAGTGCCTAAGGGTAGTCGGTTTGATTTTTATATGATTGCAGAAAATTTGGATGAGGAACAGGAAAAATATCTTGAGTTTATAAAGAGATACTTACAAAGTGGAGATATGTCAATTGGTGGGAAGAGTACTCGTGGATTAGGAAGAATTAAATTAGTAAAAATAGACGATAGTGAGAAAAGAGATATTGAATGGTTGAAACAGCAATTAGGAATGTAGGGTGGTGAAAAAATAGTGTCTAATCATTTAGAAAGATTTGAAAAACAATTATTGATTGAATTTATAATGCAGGCAGACGGACCAATTGTGATTCGTTCTTCTGAACCAACACTTTTGAATCCAATATTGCCAAATACAACATTTCTACAAGGGCAAAAGGATGAGGAACATAATACAACATATGTAATTCCAGGAAGCAGTATTAAAGGTGTATTTCGGCACTATATGGAGCCTACAGAAGGTTCCTATGACGATTTATTTGGAGGTATAAGAAAGAAGGGGCGTATTTCCTTCTATGATGCCTATGCAGATTTAGATACCGTTAAATGGAGGACGAAACATACAACTGAAATAAATAGTTATACACAAGGTGCAAGGGAAGGAACACTTAATTCTGTTCAGATGATTGAGAGAGGGGATTTTCAAGAGGTTATTAGAATTACGAACCCTTTGTGGAAAGAGATTATGTCATTAAAACGAGCAATCTCTGCAATGAATGAGGGAATGATTCGAATAGGTGGTAAGCAGAGCACTGGATTTGGTTGTATGAAAATTAGGAATATAACATATACGTTGACTACATATACAGAGGAATTACAAGAACAGATATTGTATAAAGGTATGCATCTGGAAGAATTACAAAAGGCTTTTCATAAAAGGAGATGAGAAAATTGGGGACGATACAAGAGGAACGTAATTATGATTTCTTGCCTTTGCTAGCAGAGAAGGAAGAATATAATAATTATGGTGAAAAAATAAAAGGAACATTAGAACTTGAAATAGAAGCATATGAAGATATACATATAGGGACAGGACAATATATACAGAAAGATAATAGGTTTGCTAAAGAGTGTTACAAAGATATAGATGGCAATGCATGTATACCTGCCTCCTCCTTAAAAGGTGCTGTAAGAAATATATCTGCATGTGTTTCAAAGTCTTGTTTAGACAGTGCTGATGGTAAATGTTTATCAAGAAAAAAGCAGGAGAAGAGAAATAGGAAAGAAAATACTCCTTATAGAAAAATAGAAAAGCCATGCATTACTTGTTGTACATATGGATTAGATAGTTATGCAAGTCGTATCATTTTCTCTGAATGTAAATCAACTAGCTCAGACTTCTTGATAAAGAAAATAAATCAACCATATACACCAAGTAAAACAGAAGATGGTCCCAAACTCTATAAAAACGAAGTTAAAAACGAAGAAATTGAAGACAACTTAGAAGTGGAAGTTATGAAGAAGGGGACAATTTTTTCTTGCAGATTAATTATAAAAGAAATTACGATAGAACAATTGAAATTATTATTATTTTCTTTGGGATTAGATGAAAGTTTTGAATTTAAAGTAGGCGGATTTAAAGGGCAAGGATATGGAAAAGTTAAAATTAAAGCAAAAGCTTATAATCTATCTGATAGCAAAGGAAGAAAACATATAATTCAAGGCTCTCTAAAAGAATTTGCAAGTACATACTATACAGAGTGCAAAGATGAAAAATGTACTAATGTTATGAATAAAATGCGAACAATTATGAAACCAAAGGTGGTGGAGTATGAAGGTTAAAGAAAAGTTAGAAGTGGCAAATAATTTAGCAATAAAATCTGAGTACGAATCTTTCTACCGTTTTGCAGTCAATTATTTGCTAAGTAAGCAAAATGAAAAGAGGGAGAAAGAACCTCAAAAAGAGTTCTTTGCTTTTCTAGAAAAAATCAAGAAATTGAAAAATACTGAAGATGCTATAGAGATAAAAACAATTTATGTAATGATGGGCAAAGTAGGAGATGCGGAGTATCCACTTAAAGAATGGTGTAAAAGTATATTGGACAATCAGCAAATAAGGGATATAGAAACTGAGGATTTGTGTTATATCATGGGGAGTGCAGCTCGGTTATGCAAAATTAATAAGTAGCTGATTGATAAAACAGAAAGAGCGGAATTAGCTTGTAGAAACTTTATTGCTTTTATAAACCTAAAAAATAAATAGGAGTGCATGCTTTATGGAGAATAAAAATGTAGAAAGACAACAAAAGAAATATAAGTATATGACTGCACTGGGAGCAGGTGGCTATCAAGAGTTTGTATATGAGTATTGTGGAGTAAGAAATGAAAACGCAACAAGATTTGTTCAAGCAGCAATGTTAGAGATATTAAGGAAGAAAGAAATTGTAGTTGATGAATTCATTGTTTTATTAACAGAAAGATCACGAAATGAAACTTGGGAGAAAACGATAATAAGACAGTCTAATTCTATAAAAGAAAGGTTAAAGAAAAAAAATCCTGAGCTATTTAAATCTGTGGAGAGTGAATTAGAGTATGATGATTGTTGGAAGGATACAAAAGAGTATGATGGATTAAAAGCAGTATTAGAAAACTTGGGAGGAATTACATTAACAGTAATTGATATTAGTGATGGAAAATCAATAGATGAGCAGTGGGATATTTATCAAAAGATTTCTAATGAAATTGTTAGTCGGGAAGGAGAAGTTAATCTTATCTTTGATATAACAAATGGGTTTCGTACAATTCCAATGCTTGCAGTATCTGCATTAGATTGTATAAGAAGAATAGAAAATGTAAATGTAGAATACATCTTTTATGGTGCAATGGAAGCGAAAAGTGACGATAAAATTGTTCCTGTGTTTGACTTTACTATGTTGCTTGATGTCATGGAGTGGTCTCAAGCATTGAGGATGTTTCAGGATTATGGAATTAGTGAGCCGTTATGTGAAATTGCAAGAAATGGGATAGAAGAGAGCAAGAATAGTAAAACAGGTGATTTGAAAAATATAAGTGAGAGTGACACATGGAAAGAACTAATCGGTGCGATTGATACATTTTCAAAGACAATTGAAACAGGTCGTGGCAAATATGATAAAACGCGTAGTAATAAAGAGAATTGTATTGCTTTAGCAGCGTTAGAAGTAGTAAGGACAATTGACATAGTAATAGATATGGAGTTTGAAAAAGAAAATGTACTAGAAAATACTTTATTAATACCATTGATTCCGATTCTTGAACAAATCAGAGTGAGCATGCAGGAATTTGTAAAAGAAGATAATTTTGAAATTGGACTTCAAATAATTAAGTGGTGCCGAGATAAAAAGAAGGTTCAACAAGGACTTACCGCATTAGAGGAGACAGTGACTACCTATGTGTGTAAATTATTAAATGATTTAGGTGTTGGAGTAGATGAGGTAAATAAAAACGATAGAATGGACATTGTGAATAAAGCAGTGACTGGTATACTACACAATAGAAAGGATACACGAAATAAATTGAAGTATTCAGAAGAAAAGTATGAGCGATTTACTAAAGTAAAAGGAGAACTAAAAAAAATAGTTGATGAGCAGAAACACAAGAACAAGGAATTAACCCTCATGGGATTAGTTGATAAGATTAAAAAATTAAGAAATGATATAAATCATTTTGGCTTTTCATCTAAGAGTAATCAGTGTAATGATATAATAGAGGAGTTTGAAAGATGCTCGTTGGATTTTGAAAAGTTAGTATGCACTTATGAAAGTGAGAAAAGGGAATAAAAAATATAATATTAAATGAAGTGAAAGTAAAAAAGTAAGTCAATAAAAACATATTACAAAAGATTATTTTACCAGCCGATGATTAAGCCAAAGTTACAAAAAGTCAGTAATAGCAAGCATTTGAAGGTGATTTAAGTGTTGTATTATAAAAAGGGCTAACGGCTGGTAAAAATGAAGAAGTGCTTGAAAATAAAGGGTTTTGTGGTATCATTAAATTTAAGAATGTTGATTTTACTATGGTTGAATAACAACATGAGATGTATTGAAACTGTATAATCCGCTCTTTACAAGCTTTAATGTCAGTTGAATAACAACATGAGATGTATTGAAACACGTAACCGTCCCTTGTATTGTGGATTACACCATTGCTGAATAACAACATGAGATGTGAACGAGGAAACAAATAATATACAAAAAATCCCCAAAATAAAAATACAGCTGCTTAAGGGAATATATGCCTATACTCTAAAATCATAGAAAATATATATTAGTAAAGAAGGAGTAAAACCTCATGACACTTGAAGAAATATTACATCTCGAAGAAAAACAAATTTTTGACCGTAAAAGCATAAATATTGAGCCGAAATCATTGGCGATTACTATTGTAGCATTTGCAAATGCTGATGGAGGTACTATAGCAAGTGGACTATCCGATAAAACTTGTCGAATAGAAGGTGTAGATTTTGAGACATAAAGATTAAATGAATTGTTACGTGTTCCATTTGATTTTTGTATACCTACGGTTAAAGTAGAAATAGAGAATATACCATGTATTGATTCCGAAGGAAGAGAGAATCATATCATTTTAATGCACATTGAACCAAGCATGGAAGTTCATGCAAATCAAGTAGATGAAGTCTATATGCGTATTGGAGACAAGTCAAAGAAGCTGACATTTGAAGAACGTATGCAACTTATGTATGATAAGGGAGAACGATTTTTGAGGATAAGCCAGTTCCAGACGCAGGTATTGAAGACGTAGATATGGATTTTGTAAAAATGTATATAGAGAAAATTGGTTATTCAAAGACGCCGATAGAATATCTAAAAGAGAATAAGGGGTTTGTAAAAGAGAAAAAAGACCACTTACAAATTAGTTCCGCAGCAATTTTACTATTTGGAAAGAATCCGCAACTCTATTTTCCAAGAGCAAGAGTGCGCTTTATTCGATATGAAGGAATAGAAGAAAAATTTGGTGCAGAGATGAATGTTATTAAGGATGTAATATTTGAAGGAAATATCTTAAAGATGATCAGTGATGCTATTTCATATCTGGATACTCAAATAAAAGAAAAAACGTACTTGGGGGAAGATGGGAAATTTGTAACAGAGGAAGAATACCCTAAATTTGTAAGGCAAGAAATTTTGGTTAATGCAGTTACGCACAGAGACTACAGTATTCGTGGAACGGATATACAAATAAAACTTTTTGATAATCGTATCATGGTTGAGAGTCCAGGACGATTACCAGGACTCGTAAGGGCAAATAATATAAGACATACGCATTTTTCAAGAAACCCCAAAATTGCAGAATTTTTAAAAGCATTTAATTACGTAAAAGAGTATGGTGAAGGTGTTAATCGTATGTATAAGGAACTAGAAGCAGTTGGGCTTCAAGCACCGGAATACTATAGTAATGCATTTATGCTACAAGCAATTGTTTACAATACAAAAAATAAAAAGTCGGAGATTGGAGAGCAAAAGTCGGAGATTGAGAACCAAAAGTCGGAGATTCAGAGAACAAAAGTGCCTTTTGAGACAATAAACTTGGAGATTCAAAAATATAAGTATAATGAACCGACTGCAAATAATATTTTGAAAATTTATAACGAAATTGATACAAATCAAATATTTAGTGCATCTGACGTTAGAAAACTCTTAAATTGTTCATCGTCAACAGCTTCGGAAATAATGTCTAAGTTGAGAGAAATTAATGTCGTAAAAAGTGTTAAGGGAAAAGGGAAAGGAAAGTGTCGTTTGGCGTATGAGGATGAATATGTGGACGTACTATTTAGAAAAAAGAACATATAGAGAAACGTTATTAGAAAAAATATTTGCTACAACAAGTAGTAAAATAGAATTCGTGGAGGTGCTCCTATTATGAACAACCGTGAACTTATTGAAAAATGGCTTTCTGCTTTTGGGAAGGAGGTTGATCCCAAAATGATTGAGGATCATGTGACTTCGCATGGAAATCATTTATGGCATCTATTTACATAGGGAAATGTTTCCTGCCTTGAAGAGGACGAAGCAAGAAAAGCATTTGACAATTTGCAATATACAGAAGTAATCAAATTCTATGATGGATATTCAAACCATATTGAAGATGTTTCTACAGTGGGAAAAATTTTTGCCGAAGAACTTGATGAAGATTCGCGAAGCGATGTGTATATTGTGGCAAAGGATTTTTCGTGGACATACGTTCGCACTCATGAGAGTGGCTGGTGTGGTCCGTACTTTTGTATAAGGAAATAACAGTTCAATAAATTTAGATTTATGCGAGGAGGGATAATAAAAATAATTTTACCAGCCGATAAAAAAGTCAAAGTTGCGAAAAGCCAGCAATAGTGGGCATCTGAAGGTGATTTGGCTGTTATAATATAAAAAGGGCTAGCGGTTGGTAAAAATAGAAGAAATGCTTGAAACTAGAGGGTTTTGTGGTATCATAGAATTTAGGAATGTTGATTTTACTATGGTTGAATAACAACATACGATGTATTGAAACTGTATTACTGTTTTTGCTGTACACACACCTTCTTTGTTGAATAACAACATACGATGTATTGAAACCAACCAAAATCTGTTATATCTAAAGGGTCATTAAGTTGAATAACAACATACGATGTATTGAAACTGTAGCATTAAACGAATGGAACGGCGAAATATATGTTGAATAACAACATACGATGTATTGAAACACAGTTAAAACACCACCTATGCCAAAAGTAAAACCAGTTGAATAACAACATACGATGTATTGAAACCATTTTCCACGGATAACACATACAAGTCCGTGGAGGTTGAATAACAACATACGATGTATTGAAACGGAATCCATTCCGCTTCTAAATCTTCTCTCATAGTTGAATAACAACATACGATGTATTGAAACAAATGATATTCTTTTACTTCTGTTGGCACTTTTTCCGTTGAATAACAACATACGATGTATTGAAACTCTTGTGTTTGCACAAGAACTTGCTTGTCTTCTTCGTTGAATAACAACATACGATGTATTGAAACTTTCACTCCCTTGCAAAAAGCTACGGGCTATCCGTTGAATAACAACATACGATGTATTGAAACGCTTTATCAATGTCGTTATACAGTACCCAACAGGTTGAATAACAACGTACGATCTACCCCCATACCAGCACATTGCCTTAGAGTACATGCTCAAGCAACAACTCACCACACGAATCTCTAATACCCAAACAAGAAAGCAACAAAAATTCCTACATTAGAGTGGTTACAACATTGGTATGCAGAAAACGGTGAAGAAACAAGGGGAAATATTAAAATATTTCAGGAATGGATAGGAGAAGAATAGAATTAAAACATTTTATTAAAACTAAAACCCAAAACGAAGAGCCATATTAATAACTCTTAGTTTTGGGTTAATAAGAAGATTTCATTTTCTAATACAAATCAGATAATTTTAAATTACTAGTGTAAGTAATCAAATTATCATATTCACTTATCCCTTCAGGTCGTTCTCCATCTAATAAAAAGATAACACCGTCAATACCTAGAGACTTATTAAGGCATAGTGTATTGACGATAGTACGCATATTTACACCGATGACAGTGTCTCCAAGATTAAAGCTTTCAAAGTCCTTACTTAAGTTGACGTATGCGGTAGTACCGTCTTGCTTAATATCGAGCAATTTGACTGTTTTAGGGATTGATGTCTTCTCGGACGCTATTAGAAAATTGACGATATCAGTTGCATTAGGTTCTAATTCTGTTTCTTCAATAAGCCAATATGACAATGAGGAATCAGGGTAGCAATAGATGATATATTCTTTGCTACTTGACGCTTCGTCTAAAGAAGAAACATTACTTTTGGAACAAGCAGTACATAGAATGAGAACTAAGATTACTAAAAGGAACTTTTTTTTCATGACATACCTCCTTGAATAACATCTTGTGAAAATGTTTTGCTATATTTGTAATTGTATAACTTGGATCGATCTTAATCAAGACATTTTATTGGTCTAGTATTAAATGTATACTTGGCATAGAGATATACAAGCCGTTTAAATATTGTTAGTATAGCATGTCATATCGTGATAAGGGCTGTGTTTCAAAAAGATGCAAAGATATAATTAAAAATTGGGAAGTTAACTTCTGCGAAAACCACCTCTACAACTTAGAAAATCATCTAAAACAAAAAAGGAAGTGAAGACAATTGAGCATAGGATTTTGTGGAGCTGTTTTCATGAATACATCTGATATGAGCGAAATAGTAGAGTTGGCATATGGAATTCAACAGGAAGCCATAAACAATAGACTAGGTTGTATATTAGGCGGGAATGTCTCAATGGAAGCATATAACCGATATGAAAAATATATAGATGCAAATATAATTATGTTTGAATTAACGGATACACCACTGGATAATTACGCAGAGAGCATATTTCAGCCAACAATTGAGGAAGATGATGATTATGAAAAATGCTTTAATCGAACAATGAAAAAAAACTTAAAAGCAATACAAAATGTATTGACCCAAATAATGAGTTATGACATTGTCGATAAAATATATATAGATATAAACTATTTATTTCACGAGGACGAGGCACGAATAGAAATAACCGCAGGGGAAATGAGCGAAAGTATTCTAAAAAACTACGTAGAAAATGGATATTTTGCCCCTATAATTAGTTATTGTATTAAGAAAAAATAGTACAAGTAGAATAACTCAAACTTCAAAAGTATTTCGGGCGAAGTTTGAGTTATTCTGCTTCAGAGAGGCAAAGAGTAGTGAGGAAAGAAGAGAGATGAATACATTTGCTATGGAATAATAGAAAATGAACCACTTACCAATCCGTTTTGTACCACTCACCGCAAAATACTTGAGAAAGATAAAGAAGGCACATATAATAACAGTGGAGGTGCAAAATGAATATTCAGATTATAGAAGATATAAAAGAAGCACTACAAATAATAATCAAATGCAAGCAAAAAGATGACGAGGTAATACGATTAAAAACATATATTGAACTGTTCGACAAGAAGTTGCAAGCGAAAAAAGACAATGCGTTCTATTTTGTTAATGTCTCTGAGGTGTTATATTTTGAATCGATAGATAATCGCACCTTTTTATACACGAAGGATGATGTAATGGAGATAAAGCAACGGCTGTATGAATTGGAGATTATTCTTTCTGACAAGGATTTTATCCGAATCTCAAAATCACAGATTGCAAATATAAACAAGATTAGGTCGTTGAAACCAGAACTTAATCGTACAATCATTGCAACGATGAGTAATAACGAACAGCTTTATATATCTCGAAAATATGTACAGGCAATTCGTAGTATATTGTCGATATAGAAAGGAAATGGAGATATGGAAAATAAAAAGAAAGATAGTATCCAGTTTTTCGTATGGTTGAGAAATGGAATTGCATTTTGTACTACGTGGTTTCTTATTCTTATGCTAGTGTACAGTCATTTTTTTAATATCCAAAGCATTTCAACAAGGAACTTAACAAAGATGATATTCTGCACTTCTGGTGGAGTGTTACTGTTTAACCTGATTTTCTTACGTATGGTTATTAAGAAATGGAGCTTTATAAAAAGATTAACTTGCTTCATGCTCTTATTTAGTATATATGAATGTTTTTGTTTCTATTGGTTTGGACTTTTTGCGGGCAAAGGAACAATTAATAAATGGAGTCTATTTATTGGAATTGCATTTGTCTTATATATAATCTGCATGGCAATATATCAGCAGTATAATAAAAAACAAAGTGATGTTTACACGCAGGCATTGCAACGATATCAACAAAAAAGGGGTGGTGAAAATGGAGAATAAAGATAACTTGTTTTCTGTAGTTCGTGAATTAAGAGAAGATTGTGCAAGAAAACAACAGAAGGGATTACATTTTATTATCACGTCGGTTATGATATGGCTAGCGATTTCGTTTATTCAAATATTACCGTTACCGACATTTACAAAAAATCTGTATATGTTTTGCTGTTCGGCACCACTAATTCCACTAGCGTATTTGGTTTCAAAACTGATAAAAGTGGATTTTCAAAACAAAGATAATCCACTCACGAGTTTGGGTATTTTATTTTCAGTTAATCAAATGCTATATATTTTAATTGTAATGTGGATTTATGGATGCGTACCAGATAAAATGTTGATGGTCTATGCTATGATTTTCGGCGCACATTTGCTTCCATATGGCTGGTTGTATCAATCAAAAATGTATTATATAATGTCTATTCTAATACCAATTATGGCATTGCTGGTTGGACTATACTATTCCGCTTTAGTAGTTGCAGTTGTTATGTTTTTGGTTGAGATAGTATTTTGCGTTGGTTTGATAATGGAAAATTCAATGTATTCTAGGGTTCAAAATGAAGTTTAGAGTTTGGTAGCAAAATCAGGGCTATATTGATTTTCAAAGTACGAAATCTATTTAGCTGGATATAATGTAAAAAAGAGTAGCAGTGGGTGCAAATGTAGAATAGTGAAAATAATTTACCAGCCGATAATTATCATGTAATCATGTAAATCCAGTAATAGCGAGGATTTGAAGGTGATTTGGTCATTGCAATATTAAAAGTGACAAACGGCTGGTAAAAATCGAAGAAAAGCTTGAAAATAAAGGATTTTGTGGTATCATAGGATTTAAGAATGTTGATTTTACTATGGTTGAATAACAACATGAGATGTATTGAAACCTTCCTTTCTGCTTCCCTGTCTCTAAGCCAACTTGTTGAATAACAACATGAGATGTATTGAAACAGATTAGTAAGCTTGTTTAATATTAGTTGTAACAGTTGAATAACAACATGAGATGTATTGAAACAAAAAGGCGAACAGATGGACGCATCGGTTTCGAGTTGAATAACAACATGAGATGTATTGAAACCAGTAACGCTGCCAGTATATTTTCCAAACTCTTGTTGAATAACAACATGAGATGTATTGAAACCGACCACAGTGTAATTCTATTACGATTTCTTCACGTTGAATAACAACATACGATGTACCCCTCCATTTCCTCCCTAGTCATTTCCACCAAAATATGCTATCATTATCATACATAGGACAAAGTCCAAAACAGATCCTAAATCAGTAATCAACAACAACCAATCAGCGAGGTAACCATGGAAAATCAAGAATTACAAAAAGAACAACAGCACAAAAGACGTGTTCGCTATAGTGGAACGCATCCAAAAAGCTATAAGGAAAAATACAAAGAACATCAACCGGAGAAATATAAGGATACAATAGAGAAAGTTATAAGCAAGGGAAGTACGCCAGCAGGTATGCATATCTCAATCTGTGTAAAGGAAATCTTAGATTTCTTGCAGATTCAGCCAGGACAGACAGGATTAGATGCAACACTTGGGTATGGTGGACATACATCGCACATGTTGAAGTGCTTAGAAGGAAAAGGACATATCTATGGACTAGATGTTGATCCAATAGAGTCGGCAAAGACGAAAGAACGATTAGAGAATATGGGATTTGGCGAAGATATATTAACAGTAAAGTTACTTAACTTTGCAAATATAGACCAGATAATAGAGGAATCAGGACCATTGGATTTCGTATTGGCAGATTTAGGGGTATCCTCAATGCAGATAGATAATCCAGAACGAGGATTTTCTTATAAGACAGATGGGCCACTTGATTTACGATTGAATCCTCAAAAGGGTATTTCGGCAGCAGAGCGATTGAAAAATATCACACAGCCAGAGTTAGAGGGAATGTTGATAGAGAATTCCGATGAACCATACGCAAAAGAGATATCAAGAGCGGTTGTATCAGAGATTCGAAAAGGAAGAGCGATTGATACGACAACAAGATTAAGGGAAGTAATCGAAGGAGTTTTAGCGTCTGTTCCAGTAGCAGAACGAAAAGAGGTAATAAAGAAGACATGTCAAAGAACATTCCAAGCACTTCGTATTGATGTGAATAGTGAATTTGAAGTGTTAGAGCAATTTATGGAGAAGCTTCCGAATGTTTTGGCAAAAGGTGGACGTGTAGCAATTCTAACATTCCATTCGGGAGAAGATAGATTAGTAAAACAATATTTTAAACATTTTTATAGAGAAGGAATCTATAGTGACATTGCAAAGGACGTGATTCGTCCATCAGCAGAAGAATGTAACATAAACAGTCGTGCCCGTTCGACAAAGATGCGTTGGGCTATTAGAGCATAAATATAGAGAGCAATTACTTAATACAATGAAATAGAAAGAGAAAAATCATTTAAAAGAAAAAAGATTTTTCTCTTTTCTGTGTTTATACATAAAGTTTTTCTATTATAGGTATTTAGCAACCCCTATTTCTTCATCAACTCTCTTAAATTCCCAATCTCACTCTTAAGCTCCCCGGTAACCCAATTAAATCGTCCTTCATCATCAAATTGACGATAAGGTGTTTCAATTGTCATCGCAAGGCGACGCCAGATTCGGTAAAGGGAGATTCTGCGAAGTTCCATTTTCGTAAAGGAGGACTTGCCATAGCCCTTTAAGAAATCAGGACTAATCTCACCATATCCAGAGAAATGATCTTCCAATAGATAATCCCCCCAAAAACAACGTTCAAAATCAATAATGCCAGATAGTTTTCCATTGTGAACCATAATATTGCCATCCCAGATATCATTGTGAATCAAACAAGGCTGTTTGCAGTCATCAAAAGCATCTTGGTTTGCTTTAATGAGATTCCAAAGATCCTCATAAGAGATACAACGCAAATCCAGATTCTTCGCAAGTCCATCATCAAGGAGCATTCTGAAAACGCCAAGCATAAATGTAGAATTGCTAGAAGAGAAGGATTCTGGAAGCTGAGGTCGTCCAAATTGTGAGTGTTTAATAGAGTTGATTTGAGCAGTGATTTTACCAATTTCGTAGTTTATCTGAGCACGTTCCTGTTCTGATAAGCTTGAGATAAGATGCTCATAGGAGTCCCCTTCAATTTTGCTTATAAACAGATACGGCGATTTGCAAATCGTACAGCTAGTATCATGTAGCAATACTCGTGGAATTGGGAGGGATAATTTTTCATTAATGAAAGCAAGCATTTGAGCTTCATTAAGTAGTAGATTGTTTTCATCGGATAGCATTTCTACATGTTCTTGAGAAGCTATTTTTAATATCATTTCTTTGCTGTTTGCACAGATTAGATATACCGCATTAACGAATCCCGCGTTAATAGGTTCAGCAGAAAATGAATTGAGTTTTTCACCAAGAACTTTCTCGGTCATTTGCTCTAACGTTTCGTTGTCTTGCCAGAATTTTGATACAGCGTCCATAACATACCTCCGATTTTTATAAAAGGGAGTTTCCAATCGGAAACTCCCTTTAGACATTGTAGGGCGTGTTTGAAAATTCATTGACCTGTTCTGCACAAGTAATTTTCAGACACGCCCTGGGACATTTATTTTATGAGGACATTTTTTGTTTATATACGAAATGATGTTGGGGTCTCAAAGTCATACTTTTTCATGCAAGCATGAAACGTATGACCTTTTGACTCTTGTATCATTATAATTCAATACTTACAGAAGTACTTCCCGCAACAGCAACAACTTTCTTATCAGTACCAGCAACAGCAACCGTAAATGTTTTATCAGTAGAAGCATAAGAAACGGTAATACCATTACCACTGCGAGTAGCTGTGATATCAGTAAGTTTGTTTGCTTCGCTGTCATAGATTGTAGCAGTAGCAGTCTTGCCATCTTCAAGATTGTAAATAGTAGCTTCAGCGTTATTAAGGTAATCGTAAACAACGTTATTCGTAGCAAACTCACCACATGTAATGATAGAGTTTGGTCTAGCTAAGATAGGCATTTCGAAGTAGTTACATTTTCTTGAGTAGTATCTGCCACCTTCGTAAACGTCATTTGTTACGATGTCATACCAAGTTCCTTCTGGTACATAGAACTCAGCCAAACCTTCTTCGTTCATAACTGGAGCGATAAGAAGATTATCACCTAGCATATATTGCGCATCAAGGTATCTACAAGCTGGGTCGTTAGAGAATGCGATAACCATAGAACGCATCATTGGAACACCAACTTCATGAGTTTTGATTGCTTGAGCCCATAAGTAAGGCATTAATTTACCTTTTAATTTTGTATAGAAACGAAGTACGTCGCAAGACTCTTCATCAAAGTTCCAAGGCACACGGTAAGAGCTTGAACCATGTAAACGGCTATGCGTAGACATAAGACCGAATGCACACCATCTCTTATAAACATCAGCAGGAGCAGTAGCTTCGAATCCACCGATATCATGGCTGAAGAAACCAAAACCTGAAGAACAAAGAGAAAGTCCACCACGAACAGTTTCAGCCATTGCAGAGTATTCTGCGTAGCAGTCACCACCCCAATGTACAGGGAATTTGTGTCCGCCAACAGTAGCACTTCTTGCGAATAGACAAGCTTTGTCTTTTCCGAAGTATTCTTCTAAAGCTTCGAATACGCATTTATTGTAAAGGTAAGTGTAGTAGTTATGCATCTTAACAGGGTCCATACCGTTGAAATATTTACATTTCGTAGGAATTCTTTCACCAAAGTCTGTCTTGATGTTGTTAACACCCATCTCAAATAATTGTCTTAATAGACCTTTGTACCAATCACATGCTGCAGGATTCGTGAAGTCAACGATTGCCATTCCTGGTTGCCAAGCATCTGTTTGGTATACACCACCATCAAGATTCTTGATGAAGTAGCCATTTTCTTTACCGATGTCAAAAAGTTTAGAACGTTGTCCAACATAAGAGTTAATCCATACACATACTTCTAAGCCTTTATCATGAAGTCTCTTGAGCATTGCTGGAGGATTCGGGAATTGTCTTGTATCCCATTCGAAGTTACACCATTCGAATTCTTTCATCCAGAAGCAGTCAAAGTGGAATACTTGTAGAGGAATATCTCTTTCAGCCATACCATCGATAAATGAGTTGATTGTGTCTTCATCATAGCTTGTTGTAAATGAAGTAGACAACCATAAACCAAATGAATATGCTGGTGGAAGTGCTGGTTTACCAGTTAAAGTTGTATAGTTTTCTAATACGCCTTCAAGGTTTTCACCACCGATAATAAAGTACTCTAATTCTTCACCAGGAACTGTGAAAGAAACACGAGATACGGTATCTGACATAACTTCGAAAGATACTTTATCAGAACTATTAACTAAGATACCATAGCTCTTTGATGAAATGTAGAAAGGAATGCTCTTGTAACTTTGATCTGTACAAGTACCACCATCACTATTCCAGATTTCAACCGTTTGACCGTTCTTAACGAATGGAGTGAATTTTTCACCAAATCCGTAGATACATTCACCGATGTCTGTTTTTAATTGTTCTCTTACATATGCAGTATTTCCGTTATAAGGATAGTCAAAGAAATCATTATCTTTGTTTAATTCTTTCTTAGCATCTGCCATAAATTGAGTTTCTGTAACGTAAGAAGTTGCACGCCATGAACCACCAGTTAAATGTTTTTCTTTATAATAGAACTGTACGCTCCAACTAGTTCCTTTTGTGATAACAACTTTTGTATTACCAGAAATCAATTCGATAGATTCTTCTGAATCATTGATGATTGGTTTGAAGTTGAAATCTTCATTTAATTCATATTGAGGTGAATTATCAAGACCACCTTTGTAATGAACAATATGAACTTTGATTGTATCTTCACAAGTAGATGAGTATGTGATTTCAAGAATTGGGCCTTGAAGAGTCATACCACGATTTTCAATTACTGCAGTAGTTGCTAAAACAGTAATGCTGTTTTCCGTTGTTGTAATTTCGTATGGTTGAGATGCGAATTTTGTATCATAACCTTTTTGTGTTACCCAGAATCCGTTTGCGAATTTCATAGATAGAGATCCTCCTTTTATATGGATGTATATTTAATATATTGGTTTAACATGTTTACTTTATGTCCTTGTAATAGTATTATATTATTATTATTTTAATAAATATTTAACTAAATGAATCATTTATAACACTATTTTGATAAAACATTGCACTAATAACTAACAAGGGCAATTATCAAGGAGGGGAGAAGATGGACACATTACAGAACGATAAAATGCAAACACAAGAAAAAGCAAAATATTATGAAGAGAAGATAAGCCATGGAACAGCAGAAATACCAATTGCGTTGCATAAATATTCTTATCCGAAAGGAACGGAGAGTATATTCTATCTGCATTGGCACAGAGAAATGGAGTTGTTAGTAGTAACAGAAGGAACAACGGAGATGCAAGTAGGAGAGACAAAATATATTCTTGATGTAGGTGACTGCATCTTCATCAATTCCAATGTGTATCATAGTGCAAAATCGTTAGATTTAGATGGAGGCTCTTTCTATGCGGTTGTATTCTCTTATGAATTTTTACAAAATGATTTGCATACGCATTTTGCTAAGCGTTATATACGACCTGTATTAAAAGAAAAACTACTATTTACACCAGTCATTCATCAAGATGGTGATTGGCAATCAAAAATTCTTGACTTGTTAGAAGAAATTAATGAGCTAGATTATATGAAACTATTAGAAAATGAATTGATGCTAAAGGTGCGCATGTATACGATATGGGAATTGTACTATGAACATGCAAAGCAAAACGAGGTTTTAGATGAGGATAATTCTTTGAATTTGGAGAGAATCAAACCAGTACTCGACTATATTGAAGAAAACTATTCCTATGAAATATCGTTAGCAGAATTAGCAGATTTAATTCCTATGAGCGAAGGACAATTTTGCAGAATATTTCGTCAAACAATGAATCGAACACCGATGCAATATATTATGCGATATCGGGTGATGCAAAGCTGCCACCTTCTTGTGGAAACAAACAAAAAGATTGCAGAGATAGCAAATCTATCTGGTTTCAACAATATTAGCTACTATAATAAAGTATTCCACACAATAGTCGGCTGTACTCCAAAGCAGTATCGGAATTCTAATTTCTAAAAACTTTTAAATAACTTGTTGATGCAAAACTGGTACATGTTTCATAGCTTCTTCGCTGCTGTATGATGGCACAAAACACGCTGTGCACCTTAGTACTTCTAGGTGTGTACGGATAGTTATCGAGATGTTACGGAAACGTCTTCGATTCGGCATCCTGCCTCAACGAAGACTGGCTCGGCGTCCATGCCTCGCCTTCCTAGGTTGTTGATGTACACACTAAGAAGTACTACAGGTGCTTCGCTATCGTTTTTTAGCCATCATACATCAGCGAAGAAGCAGATGAAGGTAGTGAGTTTTGCATACTACGTTATTGACAAGAGCATTGAAAAGATAAGAAAAGACTTGGGTTGGTTTTAGAGAAATGTGACGTTGAGGTCAAACAGTATTTTGACCCAACTGGTATAGCCCTAGTGGTACGATGTATTTGGTGTAAGCATGAATTTAAAATTAAAAATTTTCCATCATAGAAAAATTTAATAAAGTTACCAACTTTATCACACAGAGCAAATAACCTACTAACATAATTACGACATTATTGTACAAATTATATCTTATAAAGATAAGATGAAATGAGAGGTAAAGTGAAATTATCATCTTAGTTTTTAAAATCAAATTTTGAACATTTGAACAGATGTAGCTATTGAGATATTTGCGAAACTCTTAGTATACTCGACTGCTTCTTGGTTACTGTACGCTAACAAAAAAACGGTAGCGGAACATCGATAGTACTTCTTGGTGTATACTGCACGGACTAGGAAGGCGAGGCATGGACGCCGAGCCAGTCTGAGCTGAGGCAGGATGCCGAATCGAAGACGATTCCGTAACTTTTGAATAGCGCAACGTATACACCTAGAAGTACTTCGATGTGTAGCGTGTTTTGTGTTAGCGTACAGCAACCAAGAAGCTTAGACACATAAAAGGAGTTTCGCATTTGGAGGTAGCTTTTCAAAAGGAGGTTGCAATGGTAAACATAAAGAATAACTTTATAAAGTACATTTTGCTGTTTTTTGTGGGTGGTTATGCGTATTGCGGGATAGAAATTTTATCAAGAGGGTATTCGCATATCTCGATGTTGATTGCAGGAGGAGTTTGTTTTATATCAATAGGTTTGCTAAATGAAAAATCGCCATATCGAATGTCATTTGTTAGTCAAATGGTAGTTTCTTCTGTTATAATAACAGGAGTGGAATTGATGACTGGTTTGGTAGTTAATGTTTGGTTGGGGATGAATGTTTGGGATTATTCGAATCAACCATACAATGTACTTGGACAAATCTGTTTGGTTTATGTATTTATCTGGTTTTTCCTATCTCCATTAGCGATTGTTTCCGATGACTATCTAAGGTATTGGCTTATGGGGGAAAGTAAGCCAAGATATCGTTTTTGGTAAGGAAGGGAGTTAAGTTTGGAGTATTTATATGATAAGTTAGTGAAATATCAAGAGGAGGATGTCTATCCTATGCATATGCCGGGGCATAAACGTAATCTTGAATTGATGAATATGATAAATCCGTATGCAATTGATATTACGGAAATTGATGGATTTGATAATCTTCATGATGCGGAAGACATTCTACTTGAGAATATGGAGGAAGCTGCGCAGTTATATCATGCGACACATACTCATTATCTAATTAATGGGAGTACAAGTGGATTGCTTGTAGCGATAGCGTCTTGTACGAATAAAGGGGATACCGTTCTTGTGGCAAGGAATTGTCACAAGGCGGTTTATCACGCTATTTTCTTAAATGAATTAAATCCAATTTACCTCTATCCAGAAGTGGATGAGGAATTAGGGATACATAGAGGAATTGCACCAGAGCAAGTAAAGGAAGCAATAGAGAAGAATCCGAATATAAAGATGGTACTACTCACATCTCCGACATATGAGGGAATCGTTTCTGATATAAGAGCGATTGCAGAGATTGTTCATTCGTATAACATACCACTTGTTGTAGATGAAGCACATGGGGCACATTTGGGATTTGACAAAGCATTTCCAGAAAATGCAGTTGCTTGTGGAGCAGATTTGGTTATTCATAGTGTTCATAAGACATTGCCAGCATTTACACAGACAGCGTTGTTACATAGCAATGGAGATATCGTAGATTATGATAAGATAAGAATGTATCTACAGATATATCAAACAAGTAGTCCGTCGTATGTACTTATGTCGGGAATCAGTAATTGTTTGCGACTTGTAAAAGAACAGGGAGCAGAGTTGTTCAAGGAATATAATAAAAACTTAGAGACATTTTATAAAGCGAGTGAGGGGCTACAGCATATTAGAGTAATTCAGCCAAAGGACTATACGAGAGCGAGTGGAATTTATGCAATGGATCCGTCTAAGATTCTAATCTTTACACATGGAAGTTCATTAAATGGAGTCGAATTATATGATATGTTACGAGAACGTTATAAGATTCAATGTGAAATGGTTTCGAAAGATTATGTATTAGCGATGACAAGTATCGCGGATACGAAAGAGGGATTCGAACGATTAATAAATGCGCTTCTTGATATCGATAAGAAAATGATAGGACAGATAAAGAAACAGCATGTTATGTTGTTTAGTGTAATAGATGCAACACTTGTATTAACGCCTTATGAAGCATATAATCAAAGAAAAGAAAGAATAGCAATAGAAAATAGCGTAGGTAGGATTGCAGGTGAATATGTGTATCTGTATCCACCAGGAATTCCGCTGATTGTCCCAGGTGAAGAGATAACGAAAGAAAGTATTAGTAAGATACAAGAGTACAAGATGGCTGGTCTGCATATAAAAGGCATGAAAGATAGTAATAACGAAAAGATTCTTGTAGTAGGAGAACAATAAAATGGGTAAGATATATGTAGTAATTGGAAAAAGTGCTTCTGGAAAAGATTCTATATTTAAATATTTGAAAGAAGATGAGAAACTTCATCTGCAAACAGTGGTTGGATATACAACAAGACCAATTCGAAATGGAGAAGAGGCAGGTTGCGAGTACTTTTTTGTTACAGATGAAGACTTTGAGAAATTAAAGATAGACGGAAAGATAATAGAATATCGCACATACAACACGATACATGGTCCATGGAATTACTTTACGGTTAATGATGGACAAATAGAGCTGTCAAAAACGGATTATTTGTTTATTAATACACTAGAAGCTTATAATCAAATCAAAAAGTACTATGGAGAGGGAAGAGTTGTACCGATATATATAGAAGTAGAGGACGGAGAACGTCTAAGTCGCGCATTAATGCGTGAAAAAGAGCAATTAGATCCCAAATATGCAGAGCTATGCAGAAGATTTTTGGCAGACAATGAAGACTTTTCAGAGGAAAAGATAACAGAAAGTGGGATTAAAAAAAGGTTTCATAATAACGATATAAGAGAATGCGTCGAAGAAATCAAGAAGTATATTCAAAATGATAAAAGTGAAAGAAAAACTTTAGTGTAATAATAAACAGATTTATGCTATAATGAAAATAGCCATAAATTGATTTCGGGTTGTGTCAGGGGGGATAAGAAGTGGAGATTAAGGTAAATCAATTACAGAATATAAATCAAGTAGAGACAAAAAATCAGGTTACTGAAAATGATGGCTCTTTTAAGTTTACTTTGATTAGTAATATAGAAGAACAAGATTTGCAGTCTCGCCTACACTTCATGATGCAAGAAATTACACAGCATGGAAATAAATTGTCAAAACATATGGATATTCGTGATATGAAGAAGTACCGACAATTAATTAAGGAATTTATGAATGAGGTTGTCAATCGATCCCATAAGTTTAGTCGTGAGAATTTCCTTGATAAAAGAGGCAGACATCGTGTTTATGGTATGGTAAAACTGATAGATAAGACATTAGATGAGCTGGCGACAGAATTAATTAAAGATGAAAAAGATCACATTAATATTCTTACGAAGATAGATGAAATAAGAGGTCTGTTGTTAGATATACTAGCGTAGGTTGTAACTGGAAGGACGAAGTCCTGAATAGTTACTAGTAATGAAACAAGAAATGTGTGACAGATTGGAGCAGGGATGATGTACGATTTTGGTAGTATTGTTGGACATGAACAGATAATTGAACATTTACAAAGTGCAATTAAGATGGAGAAAGTCTCACATGCCTATATCATTAATGGTGAGAAAGGCATGGGTAAGAAGACGATTGCTTATACATTTGCAAAGACATTGCAATGCAAAGAAAAGGCGACAAGCTCATGTAATACTTGTAAGTCTTGTTTGCAGGTAGAGTCGGGGAATCATCCAGATGTAATTTCAGTAAAGCATGAAAAAGTAAGTATTGGTGTTGACGATATTCGTGTGCAAGTAAATGGAGATATTGCAATTAAACCATATAGTGGTCCATATAAGATATATATCATCGATGATGCAGATAAGATGACAGAGCAGGCGCAGAATGCACTTCTTAAAACAATAGAAGAACCACCTGCATATGCAGTTATAATTTTGCTTACTACAAACAGTAGTAAACTACTACCAACAATTTTATCACGTTGTGTAACATTAAACTTGAAGCCTGTATCTTCTGATGCGATTAAAGAGCATTTGATGAAGGAATATAATATTCCGGATTATATGGCAAGTATGAGTGCAACATTTTCGCAAGGTATTTTAGGACGAGCAATTCGTTATGCGTCTTCCGAAGAATTCACACAGTCAAAAGAGGAAGTGCTTCATCTATTAAAATATATTGATGACATGGAATTGTACGAGATTATGGAAGCAATTAAGAGCTTATCGACACATAAACTTGAGATTAATGATTATTTAGATTTAATGATACTATGGTATAGAGATATTCTTATGTTCAAGGTGACAAAAAATCCTAATCTATTACTATTTAAAGAGGAATATAAGTTTATATCAGCACAAGCAAGTAAGAAAGACTATGAAGGTATAGAGAATATAATTAATGCAATGAATAAAGCGAAGAGCCGATTGAATGCAAATGTAAACTTTGATACCGTTATGGAACTTATGCTGCTTACATTAAAAGAGAATTAAAGGAGAAGCATATGATAGTGATAGGAGTTCGCTTTAGAAAAGCGGGAAAAATATATTTCTTTGATCCAGCAGGACTTGCGATAGAGCAAGGAAACAATGTAATCGTAGAGACTGCTAGAGGTGTAGAATATGGAACAGTAGTAATTGGCAAGCGTGATGTGGAAGAAAGTAAGATTGTTCAACCACTAAAAGCGGTTATTCGAGTTGCAACACCAGAAGATGATGAGATAGAATTAAAAAATAGACAAAAAGAAAAAGATGCATTTGGTATTTGTCTTGAGAAGATAAAGAAACATGGATTAGAGATGAAGTTAATTGACTCTGAGTATACATTTGATAATAATAAAGTGCTATTTTACTTTACAGCAGATGGAAGAATTGACTTTAGAGAATTAGTTAAGGATTTGGCAAGTGTATTCAAAACAAGAATTGAGTTACGTCAAATCGGTGTTAGAGATGAGACAAAGATTGTTGGTGGAATAGGTATCTGTGGTAGAGCACTTTGTTGTCACACATACCTATCAGAATTTGCCCCCGTTTCGATTAAGATGGCAAAGGAACAGAATCTTTCATTGAATCCAACTAAAATCTCAGGTGTATGTGGAAGATTGATGTGTTGTCTTAAGAATGAGGAAGAGGCATATGAAGAAGCAAATAGCAAGCTTCCGAACCTTGGTGATTTCGTTACAACGAATGATGGACTAAAAGGTGAAGTACAAAGCGTAAGTGTACTTAAACAAATAGTTCGTGTCATCGTTATACTTGAAAATGATGAAAAAGAAGCTAGAGATTACAAAGTAGATGAATTAAAATTTAAGCCTCGTAAGAGAAAAGAAAAGATTGCAATAGATGATGAGTTGCGAGCATTAGAAATGCTTGAGAAAAAGGAAGGAAAATCCCTCTTAGATGATGAATAAGGAACAGTTACTACCAGACGAACGTATTGATGAATTGCATCGTAATGGATATCAAATTATTCAGAATTCCAATAAATTTTGTTTTGGAATGGACGCAGTTTTGCTATCTGGTTTTGCAAGAGTCAAACAAAATGAAAACTGTCTAGACCTTGGAACAGGAACAGGCATCATTCCGATTTTGTTAGAGGCAAAGACACAAGGCAGACAATTTGTTGGTTTAGAGATACAGGAGGAGAGTGCTTCTATGGCGAGAAGAAGTGTTCTACTCAATAAGCAAGAAGAAAAAGTTCAGATTGTAACTGGTGATATCAAGGAAGCATCTTCGATTTTTGGAGCTGCTTCCTTTGAAGTAGTTACATCAAATCCGCCATATATGACAAATCAACATGGATTACAAAATCCAGATATGCCAAAGGCAATTGCAAGACATGAAGTGCTATGTACACTTGAAGATGTTGTCCGTGAAGCATCTAGAGTGTTAAAACCAAATGGACGATTCTATATGGTGCATAGACCGTTTCGACTTGTTGAGATTATGTCTTGCCTTACAAAATATAAGCTAGAACCAAAACGAATGAAATTAGTCTATCCTTATGTCGATAAAGAGCCTAACATGGTACTAATAGAAGCGATTAAAGGCGCAAAATCGATGATAAAAGTGGAATCACCATTGATTGTATATAAAGAACCGAATGTATATACGGATGAGATTTATGATATCTATGGGTATTAGCTAGAACGATATAAATATAATTGTAACTTGAAGGATGTAATCTTGAATAGTTATTTTGCAAGTGATGAAAAGGGAGGGGATATTGTGTCAGGAACATTATATCTGTGTGCGACTCCGATTGGAAATCTGGAGGATATTACATTTCGTGTAATTCGTACACTAAAAGAAGTAGATTTAATAGCAGCAGAAGATACGAGACACAGTATAAAATTACTGAATCATTTTGAGATAAAAACTCCGATGACGAGTTATCACGAATTCAATAAGATAGATAAAGCAAGATATCTAGTAAATCAACTGCTAGAAGGCGTGAACATAGCGATAATTACAGATGCAGGAACACCAGGAATATCTGACCCAGGAGAAGAATTAGTAAGACAAGCACATGAGGCAGGGATTACCGTTACGTCATTACCCGGACCAGCGGCGTGTATAACGGCATTAACAATGTCCGGATTGTCTACACGAAGATTTGCTTTCGAAGCATTCTTACCATCTGATAAGAAGGAAAAACAGCTTATATTAGAGGAATTACGAAAAGAAACAAGAACGACGATTCTGTATGAAGCACCTCATCGTTTAGTACGTACTTTAAAAGAGCTATTTGAGGCATTAGGCGACCGAAAAGTAACTGTGTGTAGAGAATTAACTAAAAGGCATGAAACAGCTTTTTTGACGACATTAGAAGGAGCTATTGCACATTATGAGATGCAAGAACCAAAAGGGGAATGTGTTATTGTAATGGAAGGTATTAGTCAAAAACAGATTGCAGAAGAAAAACAAAAAGAATGGGAAGAAATGACCATTGAAGAGCATATGGATTTATATCTAGGACAAGGTAAAGATAAGAAAGAATCAATGAAATTAGTTGCAAAAGATCGTGGAGTTTCTAAAAGAGATATCTATCAGCAACTGATAGATAATGATTAAAGAATCGCTTTACAAAGAGGTATCGTTCTTGATAGAGCAATGTATGTTTCATTAAATACAAAGAACCGATACAATTGGGAGAGTATCGGTTCTTTGCGTTCTAAAGAAATATTCGCTTTCGATTTTTTGCAGTAAACTTGGGAGAAGTTTACCCAATGCACAAGTAAGTTATGTACTATTCGATAATTCCTGCTAATTTAGCAAGTTGAACGATTGAGTCTTTAGAAACTTTTTTTCCGCAGAAGTCAAATAATTCACTTTTTTCACCAGAGAAGATGTCTGTTGGTTCATATTTTTGAAGAATGATTCTATCCTCTTCAACGAAGATTTCTAGTGGATCTCTCTCACTTACTCCTAATGTTCTTCTTAATTCGATTGGTAATGTAATACGACCAAGTTCGTCAAGTTTTCTTACGATTCCCGTACTTTTCATAATGAATCTCTCCTTTTGATTTTTTTAGGCTTTAACAATAGATATTAAAGTGGCTCTACTGTATGTCACAACAAGTTCTTCTGTTTTGTTGTTAAAATAATTGGCACCCCGTATTATGTCATATTCTCCTTGTTCGTGGAAAATTATACAGGATACTATTATAAAATAACACATCACCTAGATAATGTCAATTCATATTATTATCCATTTGTAGCACATATTTAACATGGGAAAATATGTGTCGATAAAAAAATATATTTTTTTACAAATACAGCTTACTACATAAGGAGTAAAATAATAGTAAAACGTCGAATTTAAAACGTTTTTAGGCAAGACTTTAGTAAAATAAAGTAATAAAATGCTTCATAATAGTGGTCTGAATTGAAGCAAAATTTATATACAATTAATAAATGATTTAATGTTTTTTTATTTTTTACATGAAAAATATGCTATGGAATAAAAAATAAACTCCTATAATATATTTATTATAATCATTGATAAGTATAGAAATGTTGTTTTTTAAGGGCAATATGGAGCACAAGTAAGAAATCTTGCTGACGTATAGTTACTGTGAACGCTTTATGTGAACAGTGACGACTTATGAAACAATTTGAGTAAGGAGGATATTTGCTAAACTATATTTGGGGATTTTTAATTATAGTAGGAATCGTTGTTGGAGTTTTTACAGGGAATATATCGAATGTAAGTGAAGCCGCGTTAAATTCAACAAAAGAGGCAGTTACACTCTGTATAACGATGCTAGGATTTATGGCACTGTGGACTGGAATTATGCAAATTGCAAGGGCTACAGGGTTAATTGCCACGCTAACGAATGGATTGCGTCCAGTGATACGGCTTTTATTTCCTAACTTACCAAAAGAGCATGTAGTAAACGAATATATTGCTTCTAATATGATTGCCAATATACTAGGACTTGGCTGGGCGGCAACACCAATGGGATTAATGGCGATGAAAGAATTGGCTGCACTGAATGATAACAAGGAGCGAGCCAGTTGCGATATGTGTACATTTCTTATAATCAATATCTCATCCTTGCAATTGATCCCTGTGAATATTATTGCATATCGAAGTCAATATGGTTCTGTTCGACCGACAGAGATATTGGGAGTAGCAATTGTGGCAACTTTATTCTCAACATGTGTCGGAGTAATATTCTCGATTGTTGCAAGAAAGAGAGGTAGCAGATGAAATTTCTCCTATATCTATCTGATTACATGATACCATTTGTTATTTTCTATGTAGTAGGTTACGGGCTTCTTACAAAGACAGCAATTTTTGATGAATTTACAAAAGGTGCAAAAGATGGATTTAAAGTAGTTGTGGATATTCTTCCAACATTGATAGGATTAATGGTCGGGATAGGAATTATGCGTGCATCGGGGGCATTTGATATATTGTCTAATCTATTAAAACCTCTTATGACATTGCTACGATTTCCAGCAGAATTAGTTCCACTAGTAATTGTTAAGATGTTTTCCTCCTCAGCAGCGACAAGTTTAGTACTTGATATATTCAAGCAATATGGCCCTGATTCCTATCTAGGTACTCTTACTTCTATAATGATGAGCTGTACAGAGACAATCTTCTATACAATGGCAGTTTACTTCATGGCAGCGAAAGTTAAGAAAACTAGATATACGCTTGCAGGCGCCTTGATTGCAACGCTTGCGGGAGTTGTGGCAAGTGTGGTGCTGGCTGGGTTTATGTAAAGGATATTATAAATATAACTTGAAAAAGGAATTGGGATTTGGTAATATTATTACAATAAATCTCAATTCTTTTTATATACCATTCTTTTTAATCAAGATTTTTAAACAATCCCATTTATAATTTATATATTTTTAATGAAAAGGTAAGCGACTAATAAATTTAGTGGTGTAATTGTGTGCAGTAAATTTATTATCTCAGATATTTAACATAAATAAAAGAAAGAACATAGGTGAAAATGAAGGACAGAAACATAAGTATTATCAAGGATTCCAATAATAATAAAATAGTCATGATACATGATATTCGATTTAAGGGTAAGCGTAGTGTGTGTTGGGAGGAGGTAGAGGAGTATCTTAAGGAATACATAGGGGAGTTTTTTGAGATTGCTGAAACGAAAGAGTTGGTGTATATTGGGAAAGACTTGACTCATGAGTTTAAAGGCTCAAAAGATACGCATCGCTTAAAAGGAGGATTGGCAAAAGCCAAGGCAAATGCGGCATCTGGAATCCCAGAATTAATTGAAATAGCTTCGAATAGGCGATTTAAAGAGAATTTAACAGGTAAGCATCAAAGAAATGCCAAGTTTGGCTGGTTTCGTTATGATTCAAGATTCGCACTACCTGTATATGGCAAGAGTGAAGAAGTGGAGAGGTATAATGTTTTTCATGTGGAGATGTTAATTCGCCATTCAGCAGAAGATAAATTGTTTTTATATGATATTGTAAATATAAAAAAGGAAACGAGCACCCCGCCTAGGCAAGCCTAACGGTAACAAACCCATTTCCTTTTTTATATAATAATGCATGATAGAAAAAAAAGCAAGAGTAAATTTGATAAAATTGGCATTGATTTTTTCTCTCTATATGCTAACTGTTAAACTCCATTTACATTTAGTACAAAAAAATGTTATAATTGAAACTATATACAAAGAAAAAGCTGGGTGGTAACTATCGGGCATAGAGCAATGTGCGATTAACTACACAGATAGGAGGACAAGATGAAAAGAATGACGATTAAGACAAAACTTATAGTATACTTTTGGCTGGCAATCCTTATTTCCATGACATTGAGTGCAGTACTGGTAAATACTAGTGTTACATCAGTGTTAGAGAATAACATGAAACTGACCAGTCAGCAGACGTTGGAAGAAACCTTAAAAGGTTTTCAGGTGTATCTGAAAACACTTAGTGTTCCTGTGGACTTGTTGACCCGTAAGCAAGAGGTTAAGCATTTGGAAGATGATGGTGATTTTGATACAAACGTCAGTACCGTTCAGGATGCACTCGTAGCATCATTAAAGGTAACGGATATGCCAGTGAGATGCTACTATGCGACTTCTAGCGGATATTTTGTAAATGCATATCTATATGATGAAGAAGTTGATGGTGTTGTAAAGGTAAAGGCGAATAAGAGTTTGGACCAAGGTGTAAACAAGACAGGAGAAGAATGGTATAAGAACTGCATTGGCAGTGCTAAGAGACAAAATATTTTTTCTACGTTTACAGAACCGTATGTAGATACCGAGACTGGAAATATGATAATGACGGTTTCGCAGGAAATTAAACAGGATGACCTTAATGTTGGTGCAGTAGGAATGGACATTGACTTTACCATGTTTGAGAAATATGTACAGGATATTAGGTTATTGAATACTGGATTTGTATTGTTGGTAGATGCAGATGGCAATATTCTGGTAGGTAATGATAATAATACATATATACAAGACAATGTGTCAAATATGGGATTTTGGAACAACTTTTTGACAGATTCCGTGGCTCAGGATGCAGCCAAGGCAGACGCCGAGGAGAATGGCACAGAGTGGACAGCAGAAGTAAAGTCATATGAAGAAAAAATTGGTGGAAGCAAGTTTTTAGTAACTGTGCTAGAAGATGAAATTACTGGTTGGAAATTAGTGGGTATGGTTCAAAGTGACAAAGAGAATGCGTCTAGTAAGACACAGCTGTTGATATCGACAATCATTGCTGCCGTAATAGGAGGATTAATTGGTATTATTATAGCGGTTGTGGTAGCATTATCCCTATCCAAAGCAATTAAACGTTTACAGGTGGCAACAAGTAGAATCGCCGAAGGAGATTTTACAGGACGTCTGGAAGTAACGCGTGGAGATGAACTAGGTGAATTAGAGGAAAACTTTAACCAAATGGTTGATGCAGTATCCGTACTGATTAGAGAAGTGGAAGATAAATTCTCAGATGTATTAAATGTGGCAACTAAGATTTCAGAGGTATCCAACGATACGAAGGAGACTTCATCACAGGTGGCTCTTGCTATCCAGAGTGTGGCTAGCGGTACAACGGAACAGGCTCAAAGTACTCATGATGCTAGTGTTGAGGTAGAAAAGCTGGCTCAGAGTCTGGAAGAAACCAGAGACTATGTGGAAAATATCAATCAGATGTCCAAAGCAACAGATGAATTGAGTACGCAGGGGATCAATGTAGTGGGTGAGTTGGTAACGAAGTCAAATCAAACACGAGAAAACGCTCAGGCTTCCAGTGAAATAATTGGACAGATGTTGAAGAGTATTGAAAAGATTAATTATATGTCAGATGCGATAGCAAGCATTACAGAACAGACAAACTTGTTGTCTCTGAATGCTACGATTGAAGCTGCACGTGCAGGCGAATCAGGAAGAGGATTTGCTGTAGTAGCTGATGAAATCCGCAAACTGGCAGAGCAATCTCGTTCTTCAACTGATGAGATTAAGTCTATTATTGTGGAGATTTCGGGAAACTCTCAGCAGGTAACTAGTAATATGGAAGAAAGCAACAGACTCCAAGCACAGCAACAAGAAGCTATTGAGGCTACTCGAAATCTATTTAACCAGATTTCGGAAGCAGTAGGTGGCTTACTTAGAGGATTAGAAAAGATTTCTGAACTGAATGATAACATGGCAGAAAACAAAAATACCGTTGTAGAAAGCATGGAAAATATTGATTATATTTCAGAACAGTCGGCTGCAGCATCTGAGGAAGTTACGGCATCTGCAGAGCAGGTTAACTATACGATGGAAGAAACAGCAGAATTTGCACAGAACTTAAATAATATAGCAATACAGTTACAAGAAATTATTGTAAAGTTCAAACTATAAAATGTTTGTAACATGGCTTCTCTTTCTTACTTAATAATCACCATATTTATGAATTCTCTAGGAAGATGGTCTAATTGATTTCTACAAGAAAACTAGGTACAATAAAATAGTTATAATATCAATGATTTATTGGAAACGGGAGGATTTAAACATGAAGTGGATGAAAAACTTGTTGTGCGTATGCATGGCTGTATTGTTGGTAGGAGCGTTGGCAATATCAACGGGAGCAGTTGCGAAAGCGGAAGAATTAGAGATTACCCATTCAACAGATAGAACAACTATCACATTAGATGGGGAAAATGTAACGAGTATAGTACCTGAGATTTATCAAAGTCCAAAAACAAAATTGACAGAGTATGATGTAACTTTACTTGGAGGAAAGCAAGCTAACATCAGGATTCCAGTTCAGATAGATGAACCAGGGTATTTATTTTTTGAGATATATGCTACAAATGTAAGCGATATGGTTACTACACGAATAAAAGATAGTGCCAATCAAGAGATAAATTATTGTATTGGTTCATTTGTAGATGCGACAGGCGAAGAAAAACAGATTGCTGCATGTATTTCTAAGCCAGGAACTTATTACTATGAATTTTCTGTAACATCATCTTTTTCTATGAATGAGAACCTACAGGAAATGACTGCAAAATTTGGATTTGTTCCAGCTAAAGATTTGAATCTGCTTACAGGTAAAACGATTGTTGTGCCAGGAATGGACAAGGTTGCTTACTATCATAAAGTAAAAGTAGAAAAAGATGGCATCCTTAAAATAGAAATGGGAAATTATAAAGGTCGTTGGAATACAATTGTATCTGGAGGAGAGCTTTTACTTTGCAACTCTTCTAAAAAGGTAATTTCAAGAGCAACCATTGATGGTGAGAAAACAGATAAGATAACTTGGAACGTTACTAAGGGAACTTATTATATCTGCACTACTTTACATGAAGGAACGTATGACTTCAAGGGAGAATTCTTAGCATATCTGAAAACACCAACTATTAAAGGTGCTACAGTAAATTCTACAAAAATTACAGGGGTGGTAGCTCCTAATGCAACAGTAACTGTTAAGGTAGGAAGTAAAAGTTACAAAGCCACAGCAGATGGAAAAGGTAATTATAAAGTAACAGTTAAGAAGTTGAAAAAAGCAACTGAAATTACAGTTAATTCAAAGAATTCTAAAGGTCAAATTAGTAAAGAGAAAAGCGTAGTAGTAAAATAGAGAAGTTAAGTAAGGGGGAGTGCCTAAGTTATTTAGGTACTCCCCCTTAAAAAGAACAAATTGATAGTATTTTCCTTGATTTTCGCAAAGATTCAGGATTGACTAAAGGGGTATCTAGCGTGTAGAATAGAAGTAATTATATATTCAGATTGGAATACAAGGAATTAAGGAGGAATTTTTGTGAAAATATCAACAAAAGGAAGATACGCATTAAGACTTATGCTAGATTTGGCATTAGATGGTACAGGAGAACCAGTTCGTATTAAAGATATAGCAAGTAGACAGGAAATTTCGGATAAATATTTGGAACAGATTATTTCGGTATTGAATAAAGCTGGTTATGTAAAGAGTTTAAGAGGACCACAAGGTGGATATAAGTTATCGAAAGATCCAAAAGACTATACAGTTGGTATGATTCTACGCCTAATTGAAGGTAGTTTAGCACCAGTGGCATGTTTAGAAGATGAAGTGAATCAGTGTGCAAGACAGGATGAATGTGCGACTTTGATTTTATGGGAAAAGCTATATACTGCAATTAAAGATGTAGTTGATAATTATACATTAGCTGATTTAGTTGAATGGCAGACAGAAAGAGCGGACAGTTATATAATTTAAAGATAAAAGGGATATTTGCGAAACAGTGGTTTCGTGGATATTCCTTTTTGGGTCTCGTGTTGGGAAGGGGGATTCTATGCAGATACAAATACATGGTTTCAACAAAACAATTTCAGCAGAAGCAGGCGAGAATCTTCTCGATATATTGCGAGCTGAGCAGATAGATATTCCAGCAATATGCGGGGGAAATGGAACTTGTGGAAAGTGCAAGGTGCAGGTATTGTCAGGTGAAATACTACCTGCAACATTGGAAGAGAAAAAGCGTCTTACACCATTGGAGATAGAAGATGGTGTAAGATTTGCATGTCAACTTATTGTGCAAGATAATATGAAAATTGCTTTATTAGATATGGCCGGGGAATCAGATGCAGAAACTGATAGAAAGAGTAAGTTAATGAAACTCCCTCAGTGGAGCTTGAAGACAATTCATCAAGACAGAGATAGGAATACAGAGAATGGATTTGGTGTAGCTTTTGATATCGGAACAACTACAGTTGTTGGACTTCTGTGGAATTTAGAGACAAGTGAGCCTGTTCATGTAATAGCCAAGACGAATCCACAAAGAGCGATTGGAGCGGACGTAATAGCAAGAATTCAATATAGTATGAAATCAGAAGAAAGTAAAAATCATATTTATGAGCTAATAATAGACGGTCTTAACGAGATGATACAAGAGTTTGGTAAGAGTGTAGGAGATAATTTGCTCTTAAAGCGAATCTGTATAGTTGGAAATACAGCTATGAGCCAAATTGCACAAAATAGAGATGTTAGTCAGCTTGTAAAGCCACCATTTCCTAAAGAAATGCACCGGTTAAAGGAGTACACAGGTAAAGAAACAGGGCTTATGGTGTCTGATGAGACAAGTATAATCTATCTTCCTGGAATAGGTGGGCATGTTGGTTCTGATATTACAGCAGTGGTTGTGGCAACGGATATGAGGAATTACACTGGTGTAACATTAGCAATTGATATAGGAACGAACGGAGAAATTGTACTTGCTAAAGATGGTCAAATGGTTTCCTGTTCAACGGCAGCGGGTCCAGCATTTGAGGGTGCTAGTATTCAATATGGTATGCGAGCAAGCAAAGGGGCAATAGAAGGTGTTACAATACACAACCAAGGCGTTGAGTTGCAGGTTATTGAAGGTGTAGAGGCAGAAGGTATCTGTGGCTCTGGTTTAATTGATGCGATAGCAGCCATGTTAGATATTGGTGTAATAGATGAAACTGGTCGAATTCTTGAGCTTGAAGAAGCTGTGAGAGTGGGGGTATCTAAAGTTATAGCAACGAGGTTACAAAAGACTTCCGATGGTATGCAGTTTATATTGCAATACCGCTATGCGAAAGAACCTATTGTAATTACGCAGAGAGATATACGTGAAGTGCAACTCGCAAAAGGTGCGATTTCTGCAGGGATACGAATCTTGATGGGAGAGATGGGGATTACGAAAGACTCGCTTGACCGTGTATTTTTAGCAGGGGCATTTGGCTCTTATCTAAAGATAGGGAGCGCAAGAAGAATTGGATTGTTGCCGAATATTTCACTTGAGAAGATTCGTTCCGTTGGAAATGCTGCTGGCGTAGGAGCTAGTATGGCAGTACTTGCGAAAACGTATCAAGAGGAATGCCAAACGGTTGCAGAAAGTACAAGACAAGTAGAATTATCATTGCATGATTCCTTTCAGGAAGAATATATTAGAGGTATGAATTTCGAAAAATAAAGAATAATAATTACAGCAACTATTTCATGTTTAGTGGATAGTTGCTTTTAATTTATGCAGATTAAATAAAGAATTTTGTGAAAAGAGGTTGACAAATACAGAATTTATGTTAAAACTATATTATACTATTCTTATATGAATACAATGAAAAGGAGGGGTAAGGGGATGAAAATATCAACAAAAGGAAGATATGCCTTAAAACTTATGTTAGATTTAGCACTTAATGATACAGGTGAAACTATTCGGATAAAAGATATTGCTGCTCGTCAAGAAATCTCAGAAAAATATCTAGAGCAAATTATCGCAGTCCTTAATAAGGCTGGATATGTTAGAAGTGTACGAGGTCCACAGGGTGGATACCGTTTGGCAAGACGACCAAAAGAATATACAGTAGGAATGATTTTACGATTAACAGAGGGAAGTCTTGCACCAGTTGCGTTTTTAGAAGATGATGCGGACATTTATAATAAGCAAGACGATAGTGTTACAAATTATGTTTGGGAAAAGTTATTTGAAGCAATCAATAAAGTAGTGGATAATTATACGTTAGAAGATTTAGTGGAGATGGAGTTAGCAAAAGCAGATAATTATGTTATTTAGTCGTGTATAAAATGAGTCATTAGGAACAAGGTTAATCGTTTCTAATGATTCATTTTATTTGTAGATAATTCATGTACTTGTGTATGATACATTTGGGATGCAAAACTTTGTAGCTTTGTATAGCTTCTTCGCTGCCGTACTAGAACACGAAACACGCTACACACCTAAGAACTTCTAAGTGCGTATGATAGATATTGAAAAGTTGCGGAAACGCCTTCGATTCGGCATCCTGCCTCAGCTCAGGCTGACTCGGCGTCCATGCCTCGCCTTCCTAGGCTGTTAATTACACACTAAGAAGTACTATAGGTGTTTCGCTATCGTTTCTTAGTTCTAATACGGCAGTGAAGAAGCAAGTCAAGGTATGAAGTTTTGCAGATATATTTTATAGATACACAAGTACAGATAAAGCGATGAATAAAGAGTACGAAGTATTCAGTGCTAAGGTCATTATTAACCTTTTAACACCCGAATCTTTATAGAAAAGTGCACTCTGTAAATTAATAAACAATCCGCTATGGAGGCGTACTTGCTAAAGATATAGTTTTAAATAACTATAAATAAAAATAAAAAAATATATAAAACATATTGACAATGTATGGAAAGTAGGATATTATACTTAAAAAGCAAAACATAGTAACATTATATGAAATGTATGAAAAGTATTTGAAACAAAAAAATGAAAACAAAAGAGAAGTTACAAGATTAGGAGCCGAAGGGGGAATTTCATGAAAAGGATTAGAGATATTGGAATACAGTTAATTATTCCGATTATAATTGTAATAGCTTGGCATATTGCTACTACATATACGGATACACCATCAAGCATTTTACCAAGTATATCAAAAGTGAGAAAAGCATTTGGAACAATGGTGCAGACAGGACAATTACAAGAGGATTTAGGTGTTAGTTTTCTGAGAGTTACGAAAGGGTATGCATGTTCCATTTTACTTGGTGGAGTGCTTGGAATACTAATGGGAATGTTTCCTTTCGTTAAGAAGTTATTCGGTTTAATCACGACGGTTATTCGTCAGATTCCAATGATTGCATGGATTCCACTTATTATATTATGGTGTGGTATTGGTGAAAAATCAAAAGTTGTTATTATTGTAATAGCAGCATTTTTCCCTATCATGGTCAATACATTGAATGGTGTTGAGAGTACACCGGTTGGGTACATAGAGGTAGCGAAGTTATATAAACTAAGCAAGATAAAAACATTTGTAAAAGTATATTTACCACATGCATTACCACAGATATTAGTTGGATTAAAATTAAGTTTAGGTGTTTCATGGATGGCAGTTGTTGCTTCTGAATTAATCGCAGCAACATCAGGAATTGGTTACCGAATGAGTGATGCAAGAAGCTTAATGAGATCAGACATTGTAATTGTATGTATGTTAGTAATTGGTTTAGTTGGAATTATTATGGATAAGGGATTAACAGTATTGTTCCGAGCATTAACTCCATGGGAGAGAGGAAATGGAGGGAAGGCAAATGGCTAAAGAGATATTACAGATTAAAAATCTGGATAAAAAATTTATTGTTAACAAGCAAGAGGTTCACATTCTAAAAGACATTAATCTCAATGTGCAAGAAGGGGAGTTCATTACGATAGTTGGTCACAGCGGCTGTGGTAAAAGTACATTGCTAAAGATTATTGCAGGATTGGTTGGCTATGAAGAGGGAGAAGTTATACGTAATGGTAAGAAAGTAACGCAGCCAGATACCGATTGTGGAATGGTATTTCAAGAACATCGATTATTACCTTGGTTAAAGATTAAGGATAATATAGGATTTGGAATTAAGAATCTGGATAAAGCGGAAAGAGAAAACCTAGTGCAGAAACATATTGAACTAGTTGGGCTGAAAGGATTTGAAAATGCATATCCGAGTCAATTATCAGGTGGTATGTCGCAGAGGGCAGCAATAGCTAGAGGTCTTGTAGCAAATCCAAGTATATTACTTCTTGATGAGCCGTTCGGTGCACTAGATGCCCTAACAAGAATCCAGATGCAGAAGGAAATCTTGCGGATTCAGAAAGAAGAGAAGACAACAATGATTATGGTTACTCATGATATTGATGAGGCAATCTATCTTGGAAAAAGAATTATTGTAATGTCAGCAAGACCAGGGGAGATTAAATCGATATTGACGATTGAGTCATCAGCCGCTAGAAACAGGGGAAGCTCAGAGTTTAGCTATTATAAGAAAAAGATTTTGAATCATTTCTTTGAAGAGTCAGAGGAAACAATCGAGTATAACCTATAGTTTCAACGTATTGAAATATAAGGAGGCAAACTATTATGGGAGTAAAGAAGAATGTTGTTAGTGATGCATCAATAGCTAAAATAAGGGAATTCCTTGAGACGATTCAATACGGTTCGGTTACAATTATAGTACAGGACGGAAATGTCATTCAGATTGAGAAGAATGAGAAAGTTCGATTAAAATAAAATAACGTTTAACTGACTAGAAAACTAGAGGTTTCAAATGGTGTTATATCATTTGGAACCTCTTTTTGAATTTAAAAGGAATTCATGATAAAAATGTTTGTATGTTTAGGACATAATCGTTCTAATTTATTTTTATAAAACAAGAAAAAAATATTGTAAAAATGGAGGATTTCATATGGGAAAATTATTTACATCAGAATCAGTAACAGAGGGGCATCCAGATAAGATAGCAGATCAAATATCAGACGCAATCTTAGATGCATTATTAGAGCAAGATCCTTATTCAAGAGTAGCAGCAGAAACAACAGTTGCAACAGGTTTAGCATTAGTAGTAGGTGAAATTACAACAGATGCGTATGTAGACATAGCCAAGGTAGTTCGAAATACGATTCGTGACATTGGTTATACAAGAAATGCAGGTGGTTTTGATGCAGATTCGATTGCAGTACTTACTTCCATTGATGAACAGTCTGCGGACATTGCATTAGGAGTGGATAAGGCATATGAATCAAAACAAGAGGGAGTAGAGGAAGACTTCGGAACAGGAGCAGGTGACCAAGGTATTATATTTGGGTATGCAACGAATGAAACACAAGAGTATCTTCCACCAGCAATCTCCTACGCACATCGTTTGACAAGAAGATTAACAGTAGTAAGAAAGCAAGGAATTCTGCCATATCTAAGACCAGATGGAAAATCACAAGTAACAGTTGAGTTTGATGAGAGTGGTAAAGTAGCTAGAATTGATACAATTGTTATATCAACGCAACATAGCGAAGTTGTGACATTAGAACAAATTAAAAAAGATGTAATTCAACATGTAATTAGAGAAGTGCTACCACTTGATTTATTAGATGAGAATACAAAATATTTTATCAATCCTACAGGACGATTTGTAATTGGAGGGCCTCAAGGAGATGCCGGATTAACAGGAAGAAAGATTATTGTAGATACTTATGGCGGTACTGGCAGACATGGCGGTGGTGCATTCTCAGGAAAAGACCCAACAAAAGTTGACCGTTCTGCAGCATATGCAGCAAGATGGGTAGCAAAAAATATTGTTGCAGCAGGAATTGCAGATAGAGCAGAGATAGAACTTGCCTATGCAATCGGAGTTGCAAAGCCTGTATCCATTGCAGTTGATACCTTTGGTACTGGAAAGTATTCAGATGAGAAGATTGTTGAAGTCATTGAGAAAGTTTTTGATTTACGCCCAGAGGCAATTATTAATGCATTGAATTTAAGAAGACCAATCTATAAGCAAACAGCAGCATACGGACATTTTGGAAGAACGGATATTGAACTTCCATGGGAAGCATTAAACAAAGTTGGTGAGATAAAAGCGTTATTATAAAAATATAGGAACAGTTAGGAGCGTAATTATGAGTGAGAAAATAGGAAAACATATAGCCATTTATGGCAAAGGTGGTATTGGAAAGTCAACCACTACTTCAAATATTAGTGCCGCTTTAGCAGAGGCAGGATACCGAGTGATTCAGATAGGTTGTGACCCTAAGAGTGACTCAACAAATACATTACGAGGAAATAATTATTTGCCTACCGTGTTAGATAGTTTAAGAGAAGGTAAGAAGATTCATCTTGATGATATCTCGGTAACAGGATTCAAAGGTGTGTTATGTATTGAGTCAGGCGGGCCAGTACCTGGTGTTGGTTGTGCAGGACGTGGAATTAATGCAGCAGTTAGTTTGTTGCAGGAATTGAACTTATTCGAGGAATTCAAGCCTGATTATGTATTATATGATGTCCTTGGAGACGTTGTATGTGGTGGATTTGCTGTTCCAATACGAGATGGAATTACGGATCGTGCATATGTTGTAAGTTCCTCCGACTTTATGGCAATCTATGCGGCGAACAATCTATTTAAAGCTATCAATAAATATGCTCCATCAGGCGGGGCAAAACTTGGTGGTGTAATTGGAAATGGCTTATCTGCTGGTTATTCGAAATCAATTATTGATGATTTTACAGCAAAAACAGGAACAAAAGCAGTTGGATATGTTCCCCGTTCCTTAGTTGTATCGCAAAGTGAGTTGTTTGGAAAAACAGTGATTGAAGCGCATCCGGAAGACCCACATGCTGATATCTATCGTAACCTAGCAAAATATATTGCTGAAAGCGAAGATTTAGTTGTACCAAATCCATTAGGTGTAACAGAATTAAAGGATTGGGCAAGAGAATGGGGAGATAAGATATATGACCTTGAAACAGGGGTAATTAGCGGTTCAGAATCCATTTAGAAGGGAGGACATTATGGGAATTTTAGATGAACGAAAATTGATAGCGAGAGAGAAGCGAAATTCGACGATTACGGCCTATTATGGTCCTACCGAAAACTTACGAGAAGATTTAGAGGTTACGGATATCCGTCAAAGGATACGTACATTTTCGCAAACAGCAGCAGATGAATTAACAGTTGCACTTAATCTTCTAAGTACGATTAAGGATATCGCAGTTGTCATTCATGGAGCAATTGGATGTAGTGCTGCGATGCTTGGAAATGAATTTCAGAACAGGAAGCAAGTAGAGATAGATGATACATTTACATGGTATTCCACTAACTTGAATGAAAGAGATACGATTATGGGTGGCGATGAGAAGTTAAGAGCTACCGTAGAACGTGCTTATCATGAAAATAAACCGAAAGCAATATTTGTTGTAGGAACTGCTGTTGTAGCAATTAATAACGATGATATTACCTCTGTAATTTTAGAATTACAAGATGAGTTAGAGATTCCGATTATTCAAATTAATACCGATGGATTTAAGTCAAAGGCAGGTATTAACGGTAGCGATATTGTGTTACATGGAATTGGAAAATATCTGATAGCAAATAGGGAAGATGTTTCAGATAATCTGGTTACGATTGTTGGTACGACATTGAGTAGGCAGACAAAGAAAGAGACAGAGCAAGTATTAGAACAGCTAGGACTTCAAGCAAATGTAATACCAAGATATGCAAGTGTTGATGAAATTCGAAATACAAGCAAAAGTGTTGCCACTATCGCATTGAACAATGAGGAAGCAGAAGTATTGCTGCAAGGGCTAGGAGAACGAGGGATACCAGAAATCAAGGCACAAGCACCGATTGGAACAAATGCGATAAGTAAATGGCTTAGTCAGTTAGGAAAGCAGTTAAGTATTCAGGAAAAAGTAGAAGCATTTATTAAAGAGGAAGAGAAAAAGGTTCAAAGCTACATAGCAAAGCAACCACTAAAGGGAGAACGAGTTTATATCAATTTACCTGCTAGTTTAGCAGGTAGTGTGGTTGAACTAGTAGAAGAACTTGGTGGTGAGGTTGTTGGAATAACGATACCATTTGTTGATGAAGGCAATAAAGAGAATTTAAAGCACTGGAAGAAGTCGCTTTACGTTCAAGTTGGTGAAGGACAATTGTTTGAATTAGCCAATATATTTGCTAAAAATCAAGTGACCTACTATATATCCGAACAGGCAAAGGGTAGCTTTGGAGCAAAGCAAGGGGTTATTCCAATACCGATAGGTAATAAAAACATTTTCTTCTATCAGGGAATTAAGACTTTTGTTGAAAGTCTTACTCGTGCAAAGAGAAGTGTATCTTATACAAACTATATCAAAGATGGTTCGAAGAAAGTCTATACAGATGGTTGGACGAAGAAGAGTACGAATTGGTATATCAAGCAGGAGGTGAAGTAGAGTGTCAAAGAGCATAGAGAGAAGTCGATATGGTTGTAATCTGCATGGTGCAATACAAACAGCAACGCAGATACAAGGAGTTGTACCGATAATACATGCGACTCCTGGCTGTGGATTACAACATGATATTGCAAAAAAAGTAGGAGCAGTTTCAGCAACAGATATCCAAGGCTATGAAATACCAAGTTCAAATGTCTATGAGAAGCAGGTTATCTTCGGTGGTACATCAAGGTTACGTGAGCAGATTAAGAATACGGTAAAGATAATAAACGGGGAATTATTTCTCACATTATCTGGATGTGAATCAGAAATGGTTGGAGACGATAGTCTTTCCATGACACAGGAGATTATTGACCAAGGCGAAAAGGCAATCAATTATAAAGCCCCAGGATTTAAAGGAGACCAATATATAGGATATCAAGGACTTGTAGATGCATTAATTGAGAAGTTACCAACGTTATATGAAGATGTTGAAGACGAAGCAGAGAACAGCCCTATTCGTGTTAATATACTTGGGATAATTCCAGAACAGGATATCTACTGGCAAGGAAATCTCAATGAGATAGAGCGAGTATTAAAGCCACTTGGAGTTGAAGTCAACAAATTGTTTGGATATGAACAATCTATTGAGAATTGGAGAAGACTTAACAAAGCAAGTTTGAATATTGTCATTTCTAAATGGGGAGCTCAGGCAGCAGAGAAGCTTCAAAGTCTATATGGAACACCATACATAGTAGTTGAAAATTTAGGGATTGGACCTGAATCAGTAGAGCAGTTGATTTCTGTCGTAGCGTCAGAATTGAATATTAATATAGATGTTGCCAAGGAATTCTTAGATAAAGAAAGAGAGAGATTCCGCTACAGTTTAGAGCAAATAGCAGAATACTATTATGACTATGAATTTCAGAAAAGCGTAGTTATCGTTGGTGATGAAAGTACAACAATTCGATATGCGGACTTCTTGTCTACCTATCTTGGTATGGAGATTCGAGCAATTGTTATAACAGATTTTGTAGGAGAAGAGAAAAAGCAAGAGCCAAGCGAGTTACTAAAATCACTTGCTGACGAGATTTACTACAAGAAGAATACAAGAGAGATTAATCAAATTATAGAGGACACAAAACCGGAACTTGTATTAGGAAGTAGCTTGGAAAAAGAGACAGCAGAGCGTAGTGAGGCATATTTTGAGACGATTTCTTATCCTGCTTATAGTAAGGTGATTCTTAACAGCAGTGATGTGGGGTATGAAGGAGCGATTCGTTTGTTGGAGGATTTGAGTAGTTTATTGTTGTCTAGGTAATATTTATTCATTTGTAGGTAATTCGTGTACTTGTGTAGGATACTTTTTGGAAGCAAAACTTTGATATGTTTTACAGCTTCTTCGTTGCTGCCCTATAATACGAAACACGCTACACACCTAAGTACTTCTAAGTGTGTAATAGCAGCTATCGAAAACTTACGGAACAGCCTTCGATTCGGCATCCTGCCTCAGCTCAGGCTGGCTCGGCATCCATGCCTCGCCTTCCTAGGCTGTGAATATACACACTAAGAAGTACTATAGGTGTTTCACTACCGTTTCTTTATTATAGGACAGCAACAAAGAAGCAAGATAAGTAATGAAGTTTTGCATATCTATTGTACTGATACACAAGTACGAGTAGATTGATCAATGAATAAATATTACCAAGTATTCACTGTCGAGGTTGTTTTTAATCTTGTTGATACTTGAATCAAAAATATTAATTAAGTGAAAGGGGTAGATATATATGAGTAATTTAAAAGAAGAATTGTATAAGGAAATTGAACTTAGAAATAACACTGGAGTTGAAGGTGTTCGATTTGATCCACAGATATTTAAAAGTGCACTTGAGAAAGATGCCAACATAGCGGTAGCACATAACTGTATGGATTTCTCAATTGATGATACTGCTGATATCGAGGTACCAGGAGGATTTCGATTCGAGCATGGTATTGGTGCTTCATTGAATAAGAATTCTCGCTCACCATATTATCTGGAAGAGGAAAATGGTGATATCATCTTGAAGAAAGATGGTGAGAGATTATCAAAGATAGAGGTTACGAAAGCATCTCCGATATATGGTAAGAAGACTTCTGATGGCACATCTATGAAAACGATTGTTGCAGCAGGAGATGGTCAGTTTGGAGATAAGCAGATTTTAGTTGCATACAGTAATGAATGTGCGCTAAAAGATAAGGGGCTTGATTGTCTGTTCTGTAATATCAATGCAACAAAAGACCGCTTTGCTGAGAAAGAAAATATTGAATGGAAGAATCCGAAACAAATAGCAGAAACAGTGAAAACGGCATATGATTTGGGCTATAATCATCTAACGATTACAGGTGGTTTTATTCCAGAGAGACGTGAAGTGGAGTACTACTTAGATACAGCAGAGACAATTCGTGAATATCTAGGAACAGATACATTCAATGGAACAGCTTGTATTGGAGCACCACAAGATTTAGCAGTATTAGAGAAATATAAAGAAGCTGGCTTTAGTACAATCGGTATTAACTTAGAAGTATGGAATAAAGATTTCTTCCGAGCAATCTGCCCTGGTAAAGCAGAATTATGCGGTGGATATGATAATTGGTTAAAAGCCATTGATTACGCAATTCAAGTATTTGGCGTTGGAAATGTTCGTAGTAACTTTGTTCCGGGGTTAGAACCGAAAGAATACCTATTAGAAGGTATTGAAACATTAGCTGAGAAAGGCGTTGTTGCAACAGCTGCATTTAACTGGGTTCCTAACATTGGTTCGAAATTTGAAGGGCATAGAACTCCTACTCCTGAATGGCATTGGGACGTTCAACAAAGAATTTACCGTATTCTTAGAAAATATGGTCGCACTTATGAACAAGTTTACAATGCAACTCCTGGTGCACTTCTACTCCACGATTTCTACAAAGTTGACGATGAATTGTTGCCTGTTTTCCATCAATAAAGACTGAGGAGTACTTGTGTAGGGGGAGGGTGTGAGTGCAAAACTTTTTGGGTTTTCATAGCTTCTTCGCTGCTGTATTATAGCACGAAACACGCTGCATACCTAAGTACTTCTAAGTGTGTACGGAGAAGTGTTCGTATGTTGCGGAAACGCCTTCGATTCGGCATCCTGCCCTCGGGTATGTCTGAAAAATCATTGCACTGTTCTGCACCCTCCACTCAGCGGTTTGAAAGCTCAAAAATCAGTCAACGTAGCCCGCTACGCCTCCTGAATTTTGAACTTCCACCCCACTAAGTGGAGTGCACAGCTCAGTACAAGCATTTTTAGACACACCCTAGCTCAGACTGGCTCGGCGTCCGTGCCTCGCCTTCCTAGGGTGTTAAGTACACACTAAGAAGTGCTATAGGTATTTCGCTATCGTTTCTTAGCTATAATACAGCAGCGAAGAAGCAGATTAAGGTAATTGAGTTTTGGACGGATAATTTTTTGATACACAAGTACGGAGAGATTATTGAAGGAAAAACAGCCTGCAATATTCACTGTTTGTGTAACGTTGACTTTGATTGGAGTTTTGGGGCTAGGGCGTGTTTGGTAAATTATTCCGATGCCCTGCACCCTCCACTCAGCGGTCTGAAAGTTTAAAATTTAGTCAACATAGCCTGCTATGCCTCCTGAATTTTAAACTTCTACCCCACTAAGTGGAGTGCACAGCCCAGTAAAAGCATTTTTCAAACGCACTTTAGAATTCGTGAAAATAATGTATCTGATAAATAAAAAATAATCGTCTATGGGTAGATACATCGTATGTAATTGTTTTGGAATATTTTACTAGATAGGGTAATGAAGTAATTTATCAAAAGCAACAGTTTTAGATTGAAAGTTTTTGAAGTCTAAATTGGAATAGATTATTGTATAAGCTTGAAAGGATTTTAACATAAGAAAAATATGGTGTCATAGCCAACAGGGAAAGGCAAGAGTCTGCAAAACTTAGATTATCGGTTCGAATCCGGTGGGCACCATTTCAATATATGTAATTATGAATTAATAAACATAACGAAAGGTATAGGTGATAATATGAGTATCGATAATCAAGAAATTAGTAAGTACATTACAGAGAGTCAGTCAATTGTGTTGACTACGGTTGATGAAGAAGGGAATCCAGATATTAGGGCGATTGGTGGTTTTCAGTTTGAGGACAATGCTTTGTATTTTGGTACAGGGAAGGATACGAATAAGGTGAAGCAGTTGGAGCATAATCCGAATGTTACAATTCTTGTTCAACATGAAGGGCAGAAGATGCCTAATTTTAAGAACGTTACAATCTATGGGAAGGCGTATCCTGTTAAGGAGGATGAGTTTCAAGGGGCGGTTGATATTATTAAGAAAAGAAGACCTCAATTGAACCTTGATGGAAGTAAGCAACATGTGTATAAAGTTATAGCAGAGAAATTGAAGATTGTGGATTTTTCTGCTCCAATTAAAGAGAGAATCGTGACTGTTCAGTAGAGACTAAGAATAGTTACAACAAATTAAAGGAATCTGACTAGATAACTAGAGGCTAATGCATACATAAATTATTTATGTTGCACTAGCCTTTTTTGTTTAGAATCTGTAGTTGATTAGAATGATAACTTGAAGGTTGAAGGATGTAGACAGGAATAAGTACCTAGAATATATGATAATGGAGAGATGGCTGATATGAAAAATATAAAGAATCTATGGAAATACATTTTAAGTGGATTGTATTTGATAGTTATAGCGTTTGTATTAACCTCATGTGGTAGAAATGCAAGCAGTAAGGAAGTAACAAGTGATAGTAATGCACAAGAGGTAAATGAGGAAGGTGAGCTAAAGAAATTACGATTGGCGTTAACAACAGAGAGCAATGAATTATCAGGAATCTTGTTGATTGCACAGCAGCAAAATTATCTTAAAGAAGAGTTAGAAGCAGTTGGTTATGAACTAGAGGTTTTTGGATTTGCACAGGCAGGCCCAGCGATTAATGAAGCATTTGCAGGAAAAAGCATAGACATGGCTATCTATGGCAATCTACCACCGATTGTATTGAAATCAAATGGAGTTGATGTTTCTATCATTGCTATGACAGATTCAAACTTAGACCAGTGTATTATTGTTCCAGAAAATTCAACGATTCAGACAGTAGAGGATTTAAAAGGGAAGACTGTAATCAGTGGTAAAGGAACAGTGCTTGATGAGTACTTTAGAAGAGTTTTGCAAGCCAATGATTTAGATTTTAAAGACATTAATGTAGTAAATGATGTGGCTACCGCTTCGGCAACATTTACAAGTGGAAATGCAGATGCTTTGGTAACGACTACGATACAGGCGTTATTGATTGAAAAGCAGTTTCCGATACGTGTTATTGAATCGACAACAGATAGTCACAAGGAGTTGATTAGCCAGTTAGTACTAGTCGCAAGGAATGAGTATTTGCAGGAGAATGAAGAAGTTACAACAGCATTCTTAAAGGCGTATATCCGAGGGTATCAGTATGCGGTTAGCCATGAAGAAGAGGCAATTGATGCATTTGTAAATGATAGAATTAGTCATGATATTGCAAAGGAGGTATACGGGAATAAGACGGAAGCATTTTCAAATCTATCGGGTGAAATTACGGAAAAGTGGATAGAACGATTGCAAGAAGTAGAGATATTTCTAAAAGAGAATGGTTTAATTGGTGAGAGTGTTGATATGAAGGAACTTGTTAACGATAGCTATTATAAAGAGGCATTACTGGAAGTGACGAAGTAGATGTAATGTAGAATGTATGACACTGCGAAGTATTGTTTCGGAAAAAGGGAACAGTGTGAAAAATCTTGATTTTTCACATGCAAAATTGTGCCTGTGACTTAAAGTTTTCAGGTTAAGAGAAAGGAATGGTTATTACAATGAGCAAAATAATTAATAAAGTAAAAAGCAAAGATGAATTATATGAGGAGTTAAAATTAACGTTACAACTTCCGATAAAGGGAATTTCTTTTGAACCAGATACGTTCAAGGATTTAATTGAGAAACACCCTGAATTGCAATTATTGCATCTATGTATGGATCCATCAAAAGATTCTACAGTGGGATATCATATCCCTTCTTCTTACTATACAGAAAGCGGTTTTCAAGTGTACAGTGGATTGAATAAGAGAGGCACTTATCATATCGAGAGAGAGCAAGATGCTTATTATATAGCAGATAATAATTCAAAATTGTTAAGACTGTATTTTATGGAAGCACCTAAGTTCTATGGTCAAACTACTTCTGATGGGGTAGCGATGAAAACAATTGCCAGCGACCAAGGAAATAGAGCACACAACCATAAGATAATAACAATTGCATATAGCAATGAATGTTCTCTTAAAGATAAAGGATTGGATTGTCTGTTCTGTAATATCAATGCAACGAAAAACAGATATGGAGAACGAGACGGTGTGCAATGGAAGACTCCGCTTCAGATTGGAGAAACGGTGAAAGCTGCATATGCAGAAGGCTATGAGCATGTAACAATTACAGGGGGATTTATTCCAGAAAGACGAGAGGTTGACTATTATCTTGACGTTGCGGAAAGTATTCGTGAGAAGCTTGGAAGAGATGATTTCAATGGAACAGCGTGTATTGGAGCGCCAAGAGATTTGACAACAATTGAGAAATATAAGGAAGCAGGATTTAGCTCCATTGCGTTTAACTTGGAAGTTTGGAATAAAGATTTCTTCCATGCAATCTGCCCTGGTAAGGCAAAAGAATGCGGAGGTTATGAACATTGGAGAGAAGCGTTAACTTACGCAGTAGAGGTATTTGGTAAAGGTAATGTTAGAAGTAATTTTGTAGCTGGATTAGAGCCAAAAGAGTATCTATTAGATGGGATTGAAACATTATCATCACAAGGTATTGTGGCGACGGCAACCCCTTGGGGGCCAAATCTAGGTTCAAAATTGGAAGGACATCAAAGCCCTACATTTGACTGGCACTGGGAAGTACAGAATAGAATAACAAGTACGTTAAGAAAGAACGGTATTACATATGAACAATTATCCAATACATGTGCAGGTAATTTTGTGATACATGAGATCTATCGAATTGAAGATGGACTAATTAATTTGGAAAATGTAGAGTTTATTGAATAATTAGATGGAGGGGATTTTGATTGAAGAGGAAAGAGGGAATAGCAAAAATAGCTCTCATTTTGGCAACCATACTGTTAATTAGCGCTTGCGCTAAGAAATCTAATTCCAATAAGGAGCAAGTCGTTGATGTGGATACACAATCACAACTTGCCCCAGCTACAGATTTTCCTACAGGGCATAAGTCTGACACGGTAAAGATTGGTTACGTTGATGTAACGGGTGGGGGTGTACTTTCGGATACGCTAGGTGTTGCAAGAGATCAAGGTTTTATTGAAGAAGAGTTAAATGCAATTGGAGTAAAGGTAGAATTAGTCCCCATGACAGGTGCAGGTCCAGCAATTAATGAAGCGTTAGCAACGAAAGATTTGGATATCGGAGTGCTTGGAGATGTTCCAGCAGTAATAGGTAAAGCATCAGGAATTGATACTCAAATTATTGCATACAGTGGCTTGAATAATGGGGCATCTTTAGTGGTGGGCGATGAAACGTATCATTCAGTACAGGATTTGAAGGGAAAGAAAATTGCAACACAGCGAGGAGCGTTTATGCATCGAATATTACAGTATATGTTGAGTGACGTAGGGATGAAAGAGAGTGATATCGAATTTGTAAATGCGAATGCACAAGACAGTGCGGAACTTTTAGTAACTGGTAATGTAGATGCTGCGGTAGTAGGTGGGGTTACGTTGACTCGATTGGTGGAGCAAGGATACAAGGTGGTATGCGATTATAGGGAACATCCAGAGTGGAGTTCCGGAAGTTATATTGTTGCACGTACTGAATATATCGAGAAAAACCCTGATATTATACTGGCATTTATTCGAGCATTAGTTAAGGCAAGGAATTTGTGTGAGGAAGAAAAAGATACCATACGAAATCAATGGTTAAGTACAGGTGAAAGTGAAGAGTCCTATAGATATCTCTATCCAGATGGCGACAACTATTACAGTATTGGAAGTAGTGAAGCAGATATCCAAAATAAAGAGAATACGTTAAAATTTTTATTAGATAACAAATTAATAGTAGAAAGCTTTGATATTGAGACGTGGGAAAATGCTACTTTCTATACGGAAGCATTTAAAGAATTGAGTAAAAAGTAGTAGCGTATGCCTTTGCACATTACAAAGAGTGTTGCAATTGTTTATATAATTATCAAATTTGGGAGGAATAATTCGTGAGTGAAAACAGTCAAAACAATCAAGCAATCCAAGAGTTAAAGCAACAACTATATAAAGAAGTCGAACTGAAATCAAGAGTTATTGTTTATGGAATTAAGGTTAATCCAGCAATATTTAAACACTTAGAATTAGGAACAAAAGTGCAAGAACAGATTCATGGGCTCTTTGAAATGGATCACAAAGAACATGCAGGTGTTGCATTTCCGTGTAGCTTCACATCACCAAGTGGAATTAACTATAGTTTTGCTTGGGACCCTGATTCTAACATTACAATTGACTATGTTGATAATCAATTTAAACTATATGAACGTGGAGAAGAGAAGTTCCCAATTACATTTACAGAACGTCCACAATACTATAAATTACGTACTTCTGATGGGGTAGAGATGTCTCATGTAGCAAGTTTTAATCCAACTAAAACAGTAGGAGTGGCATATAGTAATGAATGTTCTTTAAAGGATAAAGGATTAGATTGCTTGTTCTGTAATGCGAATGCAACGAAAGATACGTATGCAGACATAGAAAATATTAAGTGGAAGAATCCAAAGCAGATTGCAGAGACTGTGAAAGCAGCATATGAGTTAGATGGAGGATTACACGTTAATATAACGGGAGGTTTTATCCCTGAACGAAGAGAAGTAGATTACTATATTGACGTTGCAGAGGCAATTCAAGAAGAACTTGGTCAAAAGGATTTTAATGGGACAGCAGTTATAGGTGCACCTACAGACCTTACTGTAATTGATAAATATAAAGAGGCTGGTTATCGAACACTAGCAATTCAAATTGAACTATGGGATAAAAATATATTTAAAACGATATGCCCAGGAAAAGAAAAAGAATGCGGTGGCTGGCAACATTGGGTAGATGCTTTGGAATATGCTGTTAAGGTATTCGGTTTTGGTAAAGTAAGAACTGGCTTTGTATCAGGAATTGAACCGAAAGAGAAAACATTGGAAGGGGTAGAGTATTTTGCAAAAAGGGGAATATTAAGTTTGACAAATGCATGGAACCCAAATCCTGGTTCGAAGCTAGAAGGACATAGAACCCCATCTCCAGAATGGCACTTCGATCTTGCGAAGAAGACATATGCAATCTTTAAGCAAGTCGGCTTTACATATGAACAATATTTTGATGTATCACCATCAGCGGATTTTCTTGTTCATGATTTGTATAGTATTGATGAGGAACGGTTGGCTATATTTAATAAATAGATGTTAGAGGTTTTAGGTAGTATAGAGATATGCTATCTAAAACCTTTTTTCAATTTGCTTTATAATGGTCTTTTGCTACAGAGTAGAGTGACTATACGCCAATTATTTATATACTCTCAATAGTCAAAGCATAATCAAAATGTTATAATGAGACTATATCTATAAAGGGGGCCATTTTCTATGACAGAGAAAAGACCACGTAAAAAATTTATTGTATCCAATATTGTAATATTGGGATTAGTGAGCTTATTTACAGATATCGGAACAGAGATGGTATATCCCATATTACCGCTCTATCTTACATCAGTATTGGGTGCATCGCCAGCAATTATTGGAACAATAGAGGGCGTTGCTGAGAGTTTGGCAGCTATACTAAAGCTATTTTCTGGTATGATTGCTGACAAGTATAACAATAAAAAGCAGTTGGCGTTTATCGGTTATTTTGCTTCATTTTTCAACAAGGTTATTATTTTGTTTTCTGTATCATGGGTAGGCGTTTTGCTTGCACGAATTGTAGATCGTTTTGGAAAAGGTGTTCGAACAGCGCCTCGTGATGCACTTGTTGCAGAATCGGCTGAAGATGGGAAGCTTGGCAAAGCGTATGGATTGCATAAAACATTTGACATGATAGGTGCATCTATTGGTATACTACTTGCGTTTTTCCTAATGGCATCTGGTTCCGATGGATTTAGAAACATATTTATTATTTCAATGATTCCAGCATTGATTGGCCCACTTTGTGTATTGCTTGTCAAAGACGAGAAAAAGAAAATTGCTCCAAAAAAATTGAATTTCAAGTGGAAAACCTTGAATACAAAGCTGAAGTTGTTTCTAATTATTATTTTCATCTTTTCTCTTGGGAATTCGTCAAATGCCTTTATATTACTACGAGCATCTAGTGCAGGGTTTTCTTCTCGTGAAGCGATATTGCTTTATTTTGTTTTTAACATTGTTGCATCATTAATATCCTACCCGATAGGAAAGTTATCAGATAAAATAGGGCGAAAATACACATTGCCAATCGGCTATCTATTGTATGGAGTGGTGTATTTAGGGATTGGATTGCTAAATTCCAGACCTGCATTTTGGGGATTATTTGTTGTGTACGGTGTTTATACTGCATTGACGGCAGGTGGCGAGAGAGCATTGATTGCGGAAATTGCGCCACCACACTTAAAGGGAAGTGCTCTCGGACTTCATTCAGCAATTGTGGGTATCGGCTTATTACCAGCATCTCTTATTGCTGGAGTTCTTTGGGATACACTTGGACAGGCGGCACCTTTTGTTTTGGGAGGTTGCTTGGCGATATTTGCAAGCGTTGCTGTTTTCTTTGTGCTGAATAGAAAGATGGTTAATTAGAGTATTTATATTCGGAGGGTTTTATGAGCGAAAAGAATATATTTGTTTGTTAATCGCATAAAAATATGGTAGTATATTCTTAAATTATTGTGTATGAATATAGGTTAAAAAATAAATAAGTAGGCAATATATATAGTAGATGGTATAGGAAAGGAGGAGTTAAAAATGCTTTTAAAATACATAGTTAACAATTATAAGTCGATTGGGCATGACATAGAGTTCTCAATGTTTCCTGATGAAGAAATATTAGATGATAATTTTTTAACTACTATTGATACAAAAATGGGAAAGTGGAAAGTTTTAAGAAGAGGAGCATTTTTTGGACCTAATGCGGCAGGAAAATCAAATTTTATAAAATCAATAGAATTTGCTAGAGACTATATTGTAGAAGAAAAGAGAAGTGGAAAAGCTACTGGAATTGATCAATTTAAGGGTGAATTTGATGATTTAAATAATGTAACGACATTTCAGTTTATGATATATACGAATGGTGATGTTTATGATTATGGATTTTCATTAGATAGAATAAGGGTTCAAGAAGAGTGGTTGATGATATTAACGAATAAAGGTTTTGTTCCTATGTTTACAAGAACTACGGATAAGGAAAATAAAACTTTAATAGAGATAACTCCAAAGTTTGCTCGTAGTGATTCAAAGGAACGAAAATTGGCTGAAGTACTTAAAGATAGTATGCAGGAAAATCAAAGGAATCAACTATTTTTATATAAGTTATTTGATAATGGGATTAAAAGAGCAGAGAAGATTGTATCATGGTTTGAGAATGTAAAGATAATATATCCAAATACAAAAATCCAAGGGTTGCCAATTAGAGTTAAGCAAGATGAGGATTTTAGAGAATTTCTATCAAAAACATTAAGCAAATTAGATACAGGTGTTTTTAATATATCCGCTTCCGCAGAGTTAATTGATTTTAATGATTTGATTGAAGAGATGGAAATTCCAAAGGATATAGTGAATCAGATAGAAGAAATGGAAATGGGTATTGTAAATCTTGATGGAAAATATTTTATTTTTTCTGAAAAAGATAATAGAACTATGTTTGTGCAACTTAAATTTGAGCATCATTTAAATAATGAGGTATATAAGTTTAACATGGAAGATGAATCCGATGGTACAAAACGATTACTGGATTTGTTACCGATATTATTTAGAATGGATAATAGTTCTGATACAATATATTTTATTGATGAATTAGATCGTAGTTTACACACCAAGCTATCAAAATATTTTTTAGATAAATTTATAAGAAATTCAAAAGGTTCAAGTAGTCAGATTGTTTTCACAGCGCATGATGTGAATTTAATTAATTTGAATGAGTTTATAAAAGAAGAAATATGGTTTATTGAGAAGAATCAAATGGGAGAAACAAAGTTAAAACCATTATCAGATTTTGACATAGTAGAAGAGCAAGATATATTAAAAGATTACCTAAATGGCAGATTTGGAGCAGTACCAGTGATTAGGGGGGGAAGATAATGGAATTATCAAATAGAAGAAATTTTGTCCCTAGTACACCATATAGAAAAAAAAGACCTTCTACTGCTAAAATTATTTTCCTATCGTGTGAGGGAGCTGTTACAGAAGAAGAGTATTTTAGTATGATATCAGATATGTTTCATGAAGCTAAATCTAAAATTCAGTTTATATCAGTTATGGAGGATGCTGTTAACACATTACCTAAATTCCGTACACCAGATCAAAATAAAGAGATTTCAAAGAACAAACCCAAACAATTGGTGGAAAAAATAGATAAATTTAAAAATGAGAATAATTTAAAATTTGATTTGGATAAGCACCCAGATGATGAGTTCTGGATTATAGCTGATGTTGATGATCACACAGATGACAATAACATTGATGAATGGAATGAGGCATTAGCCACATGTGAGGAAAAGGGGTATGGTTATGCAATTAGTAATCCTTTTTTTGAGTTGTGGTTATTGATACATCATGTAGATGTGAACGAAGAGGATTATAAATATGCAGTCACAGAAGAACATCATTATGAAAAGACGGGTCATTTTAGGATTCGATTAAGAAAAGATGCAAAAGCTCAACTAAAAGAACAGAAACATATTGTTATAAAGCATTATGATAGAGAAAAAGTAAAAAATGCAATTATTAGAGCTAGAGACTTACATAATAAAGCAGAAAAATGGCCATCTAATTTAGGGTCAACAGTATATATTCTTCTTGAAAAGATACAAGAACTATGTGTTGAATAAATGCGTTATTCATAACTGCTAATAATGGTAAATTCAAATAAAAGATAAGATTAAAGATTGATTCTAACATAATGAATTACAAAAAGCAAAACGAAATGCTGAATATTTAGCGAAGCTAGATAGAAGTTTTGCGCAATTAGAGCGAGGAGAAATAGTGGTAAAATCAATGGAAGAATTGGAGCGCATGGCGGAGGAATGATTTTACTTTCACCAAAGAAGCATTATGAGGATTAGCACCTAATTAATGGTGCTAATTTTTTTGTCAAACCTAAACGAAAAAATATGTTGACATTTCTAATTTCAAGAGTTATACTCTTAAACATACAATTCATATAATGTTAGTAGGAATAAAGCTGACTGGAAAAACCAGAGGTTTTAAATGGTATAGGAATATACTGTTTAAAGCCTCTTTTTGTCTTTCTATAAAAGCAAAAGGAGTAAAGGGATTTAAGAAGTTTCACAAAGTATTGTTTTGCAATCGAATCCTATCTGGATATTCAGTTGAAAGGGGTGGTCTTATAAGTTGTCGATGTTGGATTTTTATAAAAGAAATAAATGAAGAGAAAGTAAATAAAAATGTAACTGTTGAGAGGAAACAAATGCAAGGTGTTTTCCGTGAATGAAAGTCATGTAAAATCAGAAAGGAAATGAGAATATGAATAATAGAATTAATAAAAATGGAAAAAGACAAGAAAGAAAATTTGGAAGAAAATCAAAATTAATAATAAGCACATTGCTACTATTAGCAATGGCGTTGAATCTAGTAGCTTGCCAAAGCAAAAATAAAAATAATAATCAAGCAGTACAGACAACAAGTAAATCTAAGGATTCAGCAGATACAGAAGCTAAAGATACTGAAGTTCAAGATACAGATACAAAACCAACAGAATTAAAAGTAGTTAAATTAGCATCACCAACACAAGATGGCAATTTCGTAGAGAGTGCAAAGATTGCACAGGCACAAGGATATATAGAAGAGGAATTAGCAGCAGTTGGATACAAACCAGAATATATCGCATTTGCACAGGCAGGCCCAGCGATTAATGAAGCACTTGTTGCTAAAGAAGTAGATATCGCTGTTTATGGTGACCTTCCGATTATAACATTGAGAAGCAATGGTGGAAAAATCAAAGTGTTTGCAGCAGCGAATACAGAGTATCAGTTTGGTATCTTAGCAGCACCAGGAGTAGAGATTAAAGAACCAAAAGATTTAGAAGGAAAGAAAGTAATTCTAGGTAAAGGTACTGTAGCTCATTATTACTATTATCAATTGGTTAAGAATTATAACTTAGATGAAAGTAAGATTCAATTAATTAATGCGAATGCGGATTCTCAATCCATATTGGCAACAGGAGATGCAGATGCATTAATCTATACATTATTTGCAGAAAAATATTATGAAACAATCGGAGTAGGAACTGTCGTAAACACAAGCTATGATACACCAGAAAGAACAGCACAGTTTTTAGTAGCAGGAAGAGAAGAGTATCTTGAGAAGAATCGAGATGTAGCAAAAGCAATTATTCGAGCACTGAATAGAGCACAGGAATATGCAGCATCAGATGAGAAAGGCGCATATAAAGCATTAGCAGGAGAAGGAAGTAAGATACCAGAGTCTGTTTATGAAGATACTTATAACTATGATACAACATTCTCATACTTCAAACCTGAGTTAACAAAGGAGTCTCAAGATAAGATTGTGAGCTTAATTGATTTTGCTTATGAAAATGGTTTGATTCAAGAGAAAGTTGATATTAACGATTTAATAGATACTTCTTACTATGAAGAAGTACTTGCAGAATCAAAATAGGAAGGGAGTGTGTTGCAATATGAGTATAGCACAATGGAATCGTGAAAAAAAAGAAGCATCTCTATATACAAAAGCGGTTAACCGTTTATTTGGAGAAGAGTTAGGAATTGATTTAGAAGATGCTACAAATGAAGAGTATGAGTTGGCAAAGACACATTGCCTTAAAAAAGTAGATGAATTAGTAATTAAAGATGCAAATGGAAATGTCGTATGGAATACAAAGGCATTTGATTTCTTAAAGGAAAAGAAAGTACCAGATACCGTTAACCCAAGTTTATGGTTGAATGGAAAGAGTAATGCTCTTGCTGGTGTATTCTCTGTAGTGGAAGATAAGATTATTCAAGTAAGAGGATTTGATATTGCGAATCTAACATTAGTAAGAGGAAAAACAGGTTGGATTGCAGTTGATGTCACAACTACTGTGGAAGTTGCAAAAGCGAGTATCGAATTAGTAGAAGAAGTTCTTGGTGAGGATATTCACAATAATATAAAGGCAATTATAATTAGCCATTCTCATGTAGATCATTACGGTGGTATTAAGGGTGTTGTTGATGAAGAAAAGGTTGGTAAAGCCGAAGATGGAAAAGTGCCAATCTATGTACCAGCAGGTTTTGATATCGAAACAGTAAAAGAAAATGTATATGCAGGAGGCGCAATGTTGCGTCGCAGCGAATATCAATTTGCTTCAAGACAAGAAATCGGAGAGAAAGGTATTGTATCGGTTGGCTTAGGTCTCAAAGTATCAAGAGGAACTGTGTCATATATTACACCAACGGATTTTGTTGCAGAGAATCAAACAATTGTAATAGATGGATTAGAAGTAGAATTTCAATTAACGCCAGGAACAGAAGCGCCAAGTGAGATGAACAATTATTTTAAAGAGTACAAAGCATTCTGGGCGGCAGAGAATTGCTGTGGAACATTACATAACTTATATCCAATTCGTGGAGCACATGTTCGTGATGCAAGTGCATGGTCGAAATACACAAGAGATGCATTAATTCAATATGGAGAAGAAAGTGATGTTGTATTCCAGTCACATAACTGGCCACATTGGAATACGAAAGAGCAACCTACACTTGTTAAAGACTATCTAAGAAACAATGCAGCAATTTACCAGTTCATTCATGACCAGACGTTGCTATATGCTAATCAGGGATACACAGCAAGAGAAATTGCGAAGAAAATCAAAGTACCAAAAGATATCGCAAAGAACTGGTTTATCAGACCATACTACGGTTCGATTGAGATAAATGCAAGAGCGGTATATCAAAAATACCTTGGCTTCTACAATGCAAATCCAGTTACATTAAATCCGCTCACAGAAGTAGAGGAAGCGAAACAGTTTGTTTCCTATGTTGGCTCAGAAGAAGCTATTTTGAAAAAGGCAAAAGAAGAGTTCGAGCAAGGAAAGTATCAAAGTGTGGCAGAAGTAACAAACAAAGTAGTATTTGCAAATCCAGATAATATAGAAGCAAGATATCTATGCGCAGATGCATTAGAGCAACTTGCCTACCAATCGGAATCAGGAATTTGGAGAAATGCTTATATCACAGGAGCACAGGAACTTAGAGATGGAAGAGAGAAACCAACGAATCTTGAGAACAAGGAAAGTGACATCGCAAAGAATATGACAATTCCAATGATTCTTGAATATCTTGGAATCGTAATTGATGGCGACTTAGCTGGAGAAGAAGATTTGAAATTCAATCTACAAATCGTACAGCCAAGTAGTAAGGATGCAAAGGGAATTGAGGAAAAGAGCAATGCAGTCCTAGCTGAAACAGATAACAAAACTACATATCTAGGAAATGAGGCAACAATCGTAAATCAAATCTTCGTACATCTATACAAGGGAACATTACTATTCTATGAAGATTATCAAGAGACAAGTGAGCCGATTCCATATGTAAAGACAACAAGAGAGATATTCTTTGCACTTGTCGGAAAGAAAATACAAGCAGTAAAACAATATATAGAAACAGATGATTTCTCAGCATTAGAGCGCTTGCAAGACTATGTTGTGGATTTGGGAGAGAGTAGAGGATTTAACATAGTTGAAGCATAAAATAAAAAAATATATAAATCCTATTGACATAGTATGAAATAGGTGGTATATTTTATAACAAGTAATTCATATCGAAATTATATGGAATATATGAAATCAGGAAAACACATCAAAACAAAAGGGGACACCAATTGATGTGAAAAAAGAGGAGGAAGTCGTATGAAGAAAAATATTAAAAAATTAGTTGCATTAAACCTTGTTCTATTATTAGCAGTTGGGAGTTTAACAGGATGCAAAAAAAATAATTCATCAGCATCAGGCAGCGGTTCTATAGAGATAACAAATGTTTCTTATGACCCTACGAGAGAATTTTATGAAGCTTATAATGTAGAGTTTGCAAAGTACTGGAAAGATAAGACTGGTCAAACAGTTACAGTAACTCAATCACATGGTGGTTCAGGAAAGCAGGCACGTTCCGTTATTGAAGGAAATGAAGCAGATGTTGTTACATTAGCATTAGCACATGATATCACTTCTATAGAAGAAGCAGGATTAATTGAAAAAGGTTGGATTGAAGAATTTGATAAAAACAGTTCTCCATATACATCAACAATTGTATTCCTTGTACGCAAAGGAAATGAAAAAAGTATTCAAGATTGGTCAGATTTAATTAAAGATGGTGTAAATGTAATTACTCCAAATCCAAAAACATCTGGTGGAGCTTGCTGGAATTTCTTATCGGCATGGGCATATGCAGATGCACAATATAATGGCGATGAGACACAAATCAAAGATTTCGTTACAAAATTATATAAGAATGTAAGTGTATTAGATTCTGGAGCAAGAGGAGCAACAACAACATTTGTCGAGAATGGTCAAGGCGATGTATTAATCGCTTGGGAGAATGAAGCATACCTAACATTAAAAGAGCATCCAGAGGAATATGAGATTGTAACACCTAGTATCAGTATTCTTGCAGAACCTTCCGTTGCAATTGTTGACTCTGTAGCGAAGAAGAGAGGAACAGAAGAAGTTGCCAAAGAATATTTAGAATATCTATATTCTGATGTTGGTCAAAGATTAGCAGGAGAGAATTACTATCGTCCATCAAATCAAGACATTTTAAATGAATTTGCAGATGTATTCAACTTATCAATCAATATGGTTAATATAGATGATTTCGGTGGTTGGGATAAAGCATATGAAGTGTATTTCCAAGATGGTGGAGTATTCGACCAGATTTATACACAGTAACATAGATTTTAAACAGAGGGGAAGGAAAGAATCATGAATTATACATTGAAGCGAACAAAGAGAAGAAGGGTAATACCTGGATTCCCATTATCAATTGGGATTACATTAGCAATGCTAAGTATGATCGTACTTATTCCGATGGCATCGATTGTAATTTGTGCTTCTGACCTTTCTTTTGATGAATTTATACAAATCGTAACAGCAAAAGATGTTCTATCAGGATATGTCGTTAGTTTCTCTTGTGCATTCATAGCGGCAATTATAAATTGTATCTTTGGCGTGATTCTTGCTTGGGTTTTAGTTCGATATGAATTCCCAGGGAAGCGAATACTAGATGGATTGATAGAACTACCATTTGCACTACCAACAGCAGTTGCCGGTATATCATTAACAGCATTATATTCCGACAAAGGTTGGATAGGAAGTATATTTGCTAAGTTTGGAATTAAGATAGCATATACGAAAATAGGAATTACGATTGCGATGATATTCATAGGAATACCATTCGTAGTTAGAGCAATTCAACCAGTTTTAGAAAAGTTTGATTCACAATATGAAGAAGCGGCAGCAATGTTAGGGGCAAGTGGATGTAGAACATTCTTACGAGTTATATTTCCAGAGATTTTGCCGGCAATGTTAACGGGATTTGGATTAGCATTAGCAAGGGGAATTGGGGAGTATGGAAGTGTTGTATTTATAGCAGGAAATATTCCATATAAGACACAGATTGCCCCATTACTCATTATGGCGAAGCTTGAACAACTAAAATATACCGATGCAACAGCAATAGCATTAGTAATGTTAGCAGCGTCCTTTGTCATCTTATTATTGATAAATATAATTCAAGTGCATGCAACAAAGAGAACAACATAGAAAGCAGGTGGAGGTATGAGTATAGAAAAGAACGCAGTAAATTTACAAAAAGGAACGAATCATACAAAGCGAATATTAATCACAGTAAGCTTGCTGTTTATCATCACTATGCTTATTATTCCGATGCTTATATTAATTGTTTATGCATTCAAAGATGGAGTAGGAAAATACATAGAAGCAATCACAGATACCTATACGATTAAGGCACTACGATTAACATTATTAGCAACCGTTACAGCAGTGCTAATCAATACAGTTTTCGGTATATTTGCAAGTTGGGCAATTACTAAATTTTATTTTAGAGGTAAACAATTATTACTTACATTAATTGATATCCCTTTCGCAATTTCACCAGTAATAGCAGGTTTGATTTTTATTCTTACATTTGGTCGAATCGGTTGGGCGCATGGATTTTTAGAGGCGCATGATATTCAAATTGTATTTGCAGTTCCAGGTGTAATAATAGCAACAGTGTTTGTAACATTTCCATTCATATCAAGAGAAATTATCCCTGTATTAAATGCACAGGGGAAGGACGAGGAAGAAGCGGCGGCACTTATGGGAGCAAGTGGATTTCGCATATTTAGAAAGATAACACTTCCGCATATGAAATGGGCACTGTTATATGGAATTGTATTATGTAGCGCAAGAGCTATGGGAGAGTTCGGAGCAGTATCTGTCTTATCGGGACATCTACGAGGAAAGACAAATACACTTCCGCTACATGTAGAGATTATATATAACGAGTTTAAATTATCAGCCGCATTTGCGGTATCGTCAATCTTGGTTGTATTGGCGGTAATCATACTAATACTGCGAAATATAGTGGAATATAAGGCGAAGAAGGGAGGACGGTAGTTATGTATGTAGAATTAAAGAATATCAATAAAACATTTCATAATTATAAAGCGTCCGATAATGTTAATTTTGGAATTGAACAAGGAAAATTAATCGGTCTGCTAGGGCCGAGTGGAAGTGGCAAAACAACAATACTCCGTATGATAGCTGGTTTAGAACAACCAGATTCGGGAGATATCCTTATTAATGGAGAACGAATCAATGATATTCCTGCAAGCAAGCGAGGAATTGGATTTGTATTTCAAAGTTATGCGTTGTTTCGTTATATGACAGTATTCGACAACGTTGCATTTGGATTAGAGATTCAGAAGAAGAATAAGAAAGAAATCAAGGACCGTGTATTAGAATTGATTAAATTAGTTGGATTAGAAGGATTAGAGAATCGTTATCCGAACCAGCTATCAGGAGGGCAAAGGCAAAGAGTTGCATTCGCAAGGGCATTAGCACCAAATCCGCAGTTGTTGCTATTAGATGAGCCATTTGCAGCGATAGATGCCAAGGTAAGACAGGAGCTTAGAAGTTGGTTAAAAGAAATGATTAGCCGAGTTGGAATCACAAGTATATTCGTTACACATGACCAAGACGAGGCAATTGAAGTGGCAGATGAAATTATCATAACAAATCAAGGAAGAGTGGAGCAGATGGGGTCACCAGTTGAAATATATAAGAAACCCACGACACCATTTGTTGCACAATTTATTGGACAGTCAAGTTTCGTTGAGAATTATAGCAATCTAGTTGGATTCGAAAAGATAGAATCAATGAACCAAGCAGTAATTCGCCCAGAATTTATAAGAATAGCAAAACAAGGAGAATTAAAGCAATACCTAAGTGCCTCAGAACAAGGCGTTGTAGAAGGAATTGCATTCCGAGGAAATAATTTAGAGGTCAAAGTAAATGTCAAAGGGCAGATATTTACCGCAACAAGGTCTCTTGAGAAGGAAAGTATTCAAGTAGGGGAAACGGTGAGCGTATTGATTTACCGACTATATGTATTTGACAAGGATAACACCTACTTGTTGGAGAATAAAGCGATGGAGGATGAGAATCCTGTATTTATCTAAGAGAGGAGCTAGGTGCGGAATGAGTAAAGAAATTACAGTAAAGACCTATAATACGGATATTCTGATTGTTGGTGGTGGTACGGCTGGTTGTTATGCGGCACTTACGATCCGAGAGAAATCCGATGCAAGTGTGATTATTACAGAGAAGGCAAATATAAAACGAAGTGGCTGTTTGGCAGCAGGAGTAAATGCGATTAATGCTTATATCGTGAAAGGAAGGACTCCAAGGGATTATGTGGAGTATGCAACAAGAGATGCAGCAGAAATCGTAAGAGATGACTTACTTCTTACGATGTCAGAGGGACTTAATCGAGTAACAAAGAAGTTAGAAGACTTAGGTCTCGTAATATTAAAAGATGAGAATGGCGAATATGTCGCTAGAGGAAATCGAAACATTAAGATTAACGGAGAGAATATAAAACCAATTCTTGCAGATGCAGTAGATGCATTAGAGAATGTGACAGTTCTAAACCGAGTTGCGGTTACCGATTATCTAGTGAAGGATAATCAAATATATGGAGCATTAGCGATTGATGTTGAAGAAAATGTACTTTATGTCATCCATGCAAAGAAAGTAATCTGTGCGACGGGTGGAGCAGCAGGATTATATAGACCAAACAATCCAGGGTTTTCAAGACATAAGATGTGGTATCCACCATTTAATACAGGAGCAGGATATGCAATGGGAATTCTGTCAGGAGCAGAGATGACAACATTTGAGATGCGATTTATAGCACTGCGATGTAAAGATACAATTGCTCCAACAGGTACGATTGCACAAGGAGTAGGAGCAAAGCAAGTAAATTCTTTCGGAGAAGTCTATGATGACAAATACGGAAACACAACATCAGAGAGAGTTTATGGAACAGTTAGAGAGAACCTTGAGGGACGAGGGCCTTGCTATCTAAGAACAGAAGGAATAACAAAGGAACAGGATCAGGAACTTCTTAGAGCATATCTAAACATGGCACCAAGCCAAACACTCAAGTGGATTGAATCAGGGAAAAATCCGAGTGAACAAAGCGTTGAAATAGAAGGAACAGAACCCTATATCGTAGGTGGTCATACCGCTAGTGGATATTGGGTTGATACAAATAGAGAGACAACAATAAAAGGACTATATGCAGCAGGTGATGTAGCAGGAGGATGTCCACAAAAATATGTAACAGGTGCGTTAGTGGAAGGTGAAATTGCAGCGAATGCGGCAGTAGATGCTTTATCAAAAGAAAGAAGTAGCCTTTCAGTAGACGAAGAGTATATAAATAGCCGTATTCAAACTAAAAAAGAAGAGATTGAAAGTATTCTTAACTGTAAAGATGCAACATTCACAACAGAGCAATTAGAAGAGGCAATGCAAAAGGTTATGGATACCTATGCAGGAGGAATCGGCAGTCATTATCAATTCAATGAGAAGCAATTAGAGTTAGCCAAGGAAAAGATAGAGCAGATTACAGAGTTAAGTGAGCAGCTACAGGCATCGAATATGCATGAGTTACTATTTGTATATGAGTTGCGAGAAAGACTCGTTGTCTGTCAAAGTGTCATAGCACATCTAAGAGCAAGAAAAGAAACAAGATGGCATAGTTTTGCAGAGAATCTGGATTATCCAGAGAGTAGTGAAGAATGGTTACGTTATGTGAACTCGAAACGAGAAGATGGAGAGTTAAAGATAATCTATCGAGATTTGGTGAAACGAGGTGAGCGTTATGAGCATAGCAATTAATAAAAATAAATGTGTTGGTTGCAAGATGTGTACTTCGGTTTGCCCAGGAAGTTTGCTGGCACTTAATGATGAACAGAAAGCATATATTCAGTATCCAAAGGATTGTTGGGGCTGTGCATCTTGCGTGAAGGAATGTAAGTTTGGAGCAATCTCACTCTATCTTGGAGCAGATATTGGAGGAAGAGGAAGTCATCTGTCAACATCATTTGATGGAGATTTTGTAACATGGTTAATAGAGAAACCAAATGGAAACAAAGAAGAGATAGTAATTAATCGTAAGGAGTCCAATCGTTATTAATAAGATAATGTAAGGATAGATAGGAGGATCATTATGGATCATTTGGATACATTGGAAGCAGAAAGTATATATATTCTAAGAGAAGCGTATAAGAAGTTAGGTAAGTTAGGTATGCTTTGGTCAATCGGAAAAGATTCAACTGTTTTATTATGGCTAGCAAAGAAAGCGTTTTTTGGACATTGTCCATTTCCATTTATACATGTGGATACGACATACAAGATTCCAGAGATGATTGCTTATCGAGATAAGGTAGCAAAGGAATTGAATTTAGATTTAATCGTACATACAAACCAAGCTGCAATAGATGCAGGAATGGGGCCGGAAAAAGGAAGACTTGTATGCTGTAAAGCATTGAAAACAGAAGGTCTACAGCAAGTAGTTAAGAAATATGAATTTGATGGATTAATCGTTGGTGTTCGTCGTGATGAAGAAGGTTCTCGTTCGAAGGAAAGAGTATTCTCAGAACGTAATAAGAATGATGAGTGGGATTATTCCAACCAACCACCGGAACTTTGGGATCAATTTAAAACAGACTTTCCGAAAGGAAATCATATTCGTGTACATCCGCTATTACACTGGAATGAAATTGATATCTGGGAGTATATCAAACGAGAGAATATCCCAATTATTGATTTGTATTTCGCAAAGGAGGGCAAACGCTATCGTAGCTTAGGTTGTGCACCATGTACTGGAAAGATTGAATCGAATGCAACATCAGTGGAAGAGATTATTGAAGAGTTAAAACATACAACAGTAAGTGAACGTGCAGGAAGAGCACAAGACCAAGAGGATTCCTATGCAATGCAAAAATTGCGTAAGGACGGATATATGTAGAAAGGTGGAGATAGCATGGCTCAGATTGAAAATATAGATAGATTAAAAATAGTGGTTGTAGGGCATGTTGATCATGGAAAATCAACAGTTATCGGTCGCCTATTATATGATACACATTCCTTACCACAAGGAACAATTGACAAAGTAAAACGAATTGCAAAGGAGACAGGAAAACCGTTTGAATATGCGTATTTACTAGATGCATTTGAAGAGGAACAAAAACAAGGAATCACAATAGATACAACACAGATTCAGTTCCAGACAAAGAAGAGAGAATATGTAATTATTGATGCACCAGGGCATAAAGAATTCTTGAAAAACATGATATCAGGTGCAGCAAATGCAGAAGCAGCATTTCTTATTATTGATGCGAAGGAAGGCGTGCAGGAGCAGTCAAAACGTCATGCATACATTTTATCATTAATCGGAATTAAGAAAGTATATGTTGTATTGAATAAGATGGACTTAGTAGAGTATTCAAAGGAAGTATATGATTCCGTTAAGAAAGAGATGGGAGAATTTCTGGACACTCTTAATATCAAACCAATCGATTACATTCCAATCTCAGCATATTACGGAGAAAATATATTAGAGAAGTCAGATAAACTAGACTGGTTTGCAGGCAACTCTGTTATTGAAGCAATGGACAGTATTGAGAAAGAGAAGGGGCTTGATAAGAAACCGCTTCGTCTTCCAATCCAAGATGTATATAAGTTTGATGACCGTAGAATTATTGCTGGACGTATCGAAGCAGGAACATTACGAGAAGGCGACAAAATTACAATCTATCCAGAAGGCAAGAAGACAACAGTTAAGACAATCGAATACTGGGCAGACCGAGATAATACAGATGTTGTTACTGCTGGCCAGTCGGTAGGAATTACAGTTTCAGACGAATTCTTTAACAAGCGTGGAGAAGTAATCGCACTGGAAGAGAGCAAACCGCTTGTATCAAATTCTTTCCGAGCAAGTATCTTCTGGATGGGCAAGAATAACTTAGTGAAAGATAAGAAATATAAGATTAAGTTAGCAACACAGGAAATAGAGGGAGAGTTAGAAGAGATTATCAAAGTAATTGATGCTTCTAGTTTGGATTCGAGTGAACAGGTTCAAAAGGTAGCATTAAACGATGTTGCAGAAGTAATTATTACAACGAAAGAACCAGTAGCATTTGATTTATTCTCTCAAAGCCAAGTAACAGGAAGATTCGTTATTGTTGATGGTTATGATGTTGCAGGTGGCGGAATTATAACACAGGCAGAGGAAGAGAAAGAAAACAAAGCATTAGAGACATTCCGTAACGGTAAGTTAAAGGCAAGAGGTGATATCTTCGAAGAATTCTACTATAACGTAGAGCAGTTTGCAGTAAACAAAACAGGCGTATCGTCAAATACTTACACAGTTGGAGATGCAATTCCACTAAAAGGAGAGAGCTATGAGTATCCAGAGAATTTTGATATCTTGGAATTACGTGACAAAGTGGCAATTCAAATCAGAGAGGGCAAGATTGCAGACATTATACCATTAAATGAATATCGTTATGCAGGTCATCCGATTACAAACGGAAGAGGTTTTGCAGTAAAAGTGAATGCCGAAGAAGAGTTAAATCAATTCTTACAAGAATATCAAGAATTAGACGAAAGAAGAGAAGTTGCCTTCTTGAATAAATGGATGCGTTTTGATACATACCGTTGGGTCGTATTCCATAACAACTATTGGGTAATATAAAGGAGAGATTATCGTGGCAATTGATTATAGTGCATTGAAAAAAGGTGGCTTTATGCGCCAGAAACAAAAAGGGAAATTCTCATTACGTTTGCAAGTAGTAGGAGGAACACTAACAGTAGAGAATCTTGAAGCAATCTCGAAAGTGGCAGAACGATATGGAAAGGGAGAAGTGCATCTAACATCACGTCAAGGTGTAGAGATTCCTTATATAGATTTTGAAGATATTGAGGAAGTAAAGGCAGAGTTAGCAAAGGGTTCTTGTAAACTAGGAGTTTGTGGAGCAAGAGTTCGTACTGTTACAGCTTGCCAAGGAAATGTAGTGTGTCCAAGTGGAAATATTGATTGCTTTAAGATAGCAACAGAACTTGATAGACGATATTTTGCAAGAGAGTTACCACATAAATTCAAATTTGGCGTTACTGGTTGTCAGAATAACTGTCTAAAGGCAGAAGAGAATGACATTGGCGTAAAAGGTGCATTAGATGTTAAGTGGGAAAAAGATAAATGTATCTTCTGTGGTGTATGTGAGAAAGCTTGCCGTTCAGGTGCAATTACGATTGATGGTGACAATATCCTTCTTGATGAGAGCAAATGTAACTATTGCGGACGTTGTGCAAAAGCTTGTCCAACAGAAGCATGGGATGGTGAGGAATCGTATATTGTTTCCTTCGGAGGATTATTTGGAAATACAATTAACAAAGGCTCCAGCATCTTACCTTTAATTAAGAATGAGGAACAATTATATAGAATAACAGACGCTGCAATTCAATTCTTTGATGACAATGCCAATGCAGGGGAGCGATTCAAGTTTACAATTGACCGTGTGGGCTGGGATGCATTGCAAGCAGTAGTAGAGGAGGCGTACAATGGCTGATTTTCAAATTGATGATACGGTAGATATAACGGATGTCGTATGCCCATTAACATTTGTAAAAGCAAAAGTGGCAATAGAAGAATTGGAGGATGGGCAGATTCTATCCGTTAAGATGAACGATGGAGAGCCTGTTCAGAATGTTCCAAGAAGTTTGAAAGAAGAGGGACATCAGATTTTGAAATTAATTAGTAATGATGACGGTACATATAACCTTCTTGTTAAGAAGGTAGAAGAGTAAGGAATATAGGGGGCAGGTTTATGGCAAGTCGAGTAAATCAAGAGAATTTTGAAGCTGAAGTGTTACAGGCGAATGTACCTGTTTTAGTGGATTTCTATTCCGATTCCTGTATTCCATGTAAGCAGATGTCACCAATTCTGTCACAGTTAGAAGAGGAATACGGGGAGCAAGTTAAGATTGTTAAAGTAAACGTAAACTTTGATACAGAGCTTGCAAGTGAGTACCGAGTTATGGGTGCACCAACATTCGTCGTATTTGTTGATGGGAAAGTTGTTAATCGCAGTCATGGAGCAAAGAAAAAGGAAGAGATAAAAGAATTAATTGAGAAATATTAGTAATTGCGAAAGGGATAATAAAAGTATGAATATAACAGTTGCAGGTAAGAAAACAGAAGTAGAAGAAGGCATTTCCGTTGCTAAATTAATTGAAGTTGCAGAAGTAGAGAGTCCATTATATGTTACAGTGAGTGTGAATGATGAATTTGTGGATTCGCAAGCATTTGAAGAGACAATTATAAAGGAAAATGATTCTGTAGAGTTCTTATACTTTATGGGAGGAGGGAGCTTCTAATGGCATTTACAAATGAACAATTAGAACGATATTCAAGACATATCATTTTGCAAGAAGTTGGTGCAAAAGGGCAGAAGAAGCTTCTGAATGCGAAGGTATTAATTATCGGTGCAGGAGGGCTTGGAGCACCAGCGGCTATGTATCTGGCGGCAGCAGGAGTTGGTACAATTGGCATTGTAGATGCAGATGAAGTGGATTTATCGAATCTACAACGACAAATCATTCATGCAACGAAAGATGTTGGTAAACCAAAGGTAACTTCGGCTAAAGAGACAATGAATGAGATGAATCCAGATGTAACAGTGAACACCTATCATATGTTTGTTACGGCTGAGAACATTCTTGATTTAATCAAGGAATATGATTTCGTTATTGATGGTACAGATAACTTCCCAGCGAAGTTCCTTATAAATGATGCGTGTGTTATGGCGAAGAAAGCATTTTCCCATGCAGGAATTATAAGATTCAAAGGTCAGCTTATGACATATGTTCCGGATCAAGGGCCTTGCTATCGTTGCGTATTCCAGTCACCACCACCAAAGGATGCTGTTCCAACTTGTAAGCAAGCGGGAGTTATCGGTGCAATGGGTGGAGTTATCGGAAGTCTACAGGCAATGGAAGCATTAAAATACATATTAGGTGTTGGTGAATTACTAGTTGGAAAACTATTAACATACGATGCACTCAAGATGGAATTTAGAACCGTACAGTTACCTAAGAAGGGAAAAGGCTGTGCCGTATGTTCTGATACTCCAACGATAACAGAATTAATTGACTATGAACTTACAGAGTGCGATGGAAAGTAGGGATTAAGTTGATACAGATAAAACAAGAGGATTATAACACAATTGTTCATCATGCAAAGGAAGGTTTACCAAATGAGGCATGCGGTTTACTAGGTGGCGTTACCATTGATGGTGTAACATATGTGAAGAAAGTATATTGCCTAAAAAATATAGATGCGAGTAGAGAACATTTCTCAATGGATGCAAAGGAACAGTTGACGGTTATCAAGGATATTCGTAGCAACGATTGGCAATTAATTGGAAACTTTCATTCGCATCCTGAAACACCAGCAAGACCGTCGGAAGAGGATAAACGACTTGCTTATGACTCAAAACTGTTATATGGAATTCTCTCTTTAATGGATGAAGAGTTACCTGTGCTGAAGGTATTTCATATTAGCGAAGAGAAGGAAGTTTCTGTAGAGGAAGTTGCGATTGTGGAATAAAGAATATCCTTCATTTCCTCAAGTGTATACCCTTTCACGTCTTGTGGTCTACCAATAATGATACAAGTGATTCTGGCTTGCTTTGCGGCTTCGATTTTCTCAGCGAATCCCCCAAGTAAGCCAGATTCTTTTGTTACAAGATATTTGGCATTACAATGAGTAAGCATTGCATAATTGAGTTCTGTAGAGAAAGGGCCTTGCATACAGATAAGATGCTTTCCTTGAATACCTAGTTCATAGCATTCCTTCACTACTTGTGGAGAAGACAATGTCCTAGCGTAGATACGGTTCTCAAAGTCAGAGAGTTTTGTATACTTATGTAATTCCTTACTTCCTGTGGTTACGAATATATTTCCGGAGGTTTCTTGAAGGTAATTGACTGCTTCATCAATAGACTTAACGAATACCATATGACTATCTTTGGTAAGTAATTCAGAACTTTCACGTAGTACACGGTAATATGGTGCGTTTGTTACTTGGCAGGCAGATTGAATGTTCGCAGATACTACAGTTGCATACGGATGCGTTGCATCAATAACAGCAGAGAAGGATTCTTGATTTATAAGGTGAATCATATCATCAGCAGTTAGGCGAGTAGAAGTTGTCTCAACATATTCAAGATTTAATAAAAGATGTTCCCCATATTCAGTAGCTACACAGGCATGTGTGGCTATTTTTAATGTATTTAGATATTCTGCCAAGATACGCCCTTCAGTTGTTCCAGCAAAAAGTAGGATACGATTCATGTGATTCCTCCTAGTAAAGTAGTGTGATTGATATAAGAATTAGTATAAATGCTTGTGCATAAATAGTATAGAGAAAAATTAAAATGAATTGAATAAAAATAATGAATATAAATCGCTGAAATCAGATTTTTTGTCACAGTCTTGTCATGCTCCGCATTTTATAATAGAACGAAGGAGGGAAAATTTAAAATAAAAAATAAATTTTTCAGTTTTCTATTTAAGCAGTTTCACAAGCAGAGTCTGTGAAATATAGGGGTACTAATATGCCAGAAAAAGCCAATTAACAGGAGGAAAAGATATGAATAAAATCACAAAATCAAAAAAAATCCTTTCAGTAGTTTTAACACTGTTACTTATTGTGTCATACTTGCCAGTAACAGCAGTTCCTGCACGTGCAGCTGTTGTAACAGCAGATTATGATTGGTATAGCAATCCAGTTGGGGATGAGTATTTTATTGGTACAGCAGCAGAGTTACTAGGGTTTGCTAATATTGTTAATGCTGCTGATGGGCAAACAAGAAATTTGTTTAGTGGTAAAACCATCAAATTAACTGCTGATATTGATTTGTCAGAGGTATGTAATGCTGAAGTTGGAAGTTGGATTCAAATCGGAGATTCAAGTACAAATGCTTTTAAGGGAACATTTGATGGTGAAGGTTATGAAATCCAAAATATATACATACAAACGACGACTGCTAATCAAGGGTTATTTGGTTATAGCAAAGGGGTTATTAAAAATTTGGGCATATCAGGAACGATAACATCTGGTTTTAATTTGATAGGTGGCATTGCAGGTATTAATAGTGGTGTGATAACAAATTGTTACAATGCATGTAGCATTCAAGGAAAGTATAATGTTGGTGGAATAACAGGTATGAATAAGGGCGATATATCAAACTGTTACAATATGGGAGCAATCACTACTATAAATGATGGTGTTACTGGTGGGATAGCAGGTGTTAATAGTGAGGGTAAGGTGTCAAATTGTTATAATACAGGAGTAATCACTAGTACAAGCTCTATGGCTAAATACATGGGGGGAATAGTAGGACAAGGTGCAGGTGGTGAAATAAAAAATTGCTACAATACTGGTGATGTCTATGGAGAAAAGTATGTGGGGGGTATACTAGGTGCTAGGTATAATATAAATGGGATTCCTGCTTGTACTGTATCGGAGTGTGTATCGTTAGGTTTAACAATAGCAGGAACGGGTGGTGTTGAAGTTGGACGTATAGTAGGCAAATATGATACAGATGCATATTCGGATAATAAGGCACGTGAGGATATAAGTCTTGTTATTAATGGTAATGTTGCTAGTGCTCAGAATAAAGGAACAGATGCAATAGATGGTGTAGATATCGTTCTTAATGGTGAAACAACAATGGCAGATGTATTTGATGGTACTTGGTCAAGTGAGATATGGGATTTTGAAGGAACGGATATCGTAGAAGTAGGTGTAAGTTTACCGACTCTTAAAACGATTTCTTCTATACAAAACGTTGCGTTACTAAGTGCACCAATCTATTCCATTTCCTTAGACCTTGCAACTGATTATACATTCCCAAGTGCAGTTACAGGATATGGGGAACAAACAGCATTAGATATAACCGTTACTAATACAGGAAACAGAGCAATAGGAGAGTTGAATATTACACTATCAGGTGCAAATGAATCATGCTTTACGTTATCTAGTAGTACAATATCAAGTTTAGACACAGACGGTGTGAGTGGATTTAGCGTAAGACCCAATACAGGGCTTCCAAATGGAACATATACAGAGATAGTGAAGGTATCTGGAAGTAATGGAATTTCAGAAACATTCAATGTGAGCTTTACAGTAACAAAAGCAGCAGATCCTACGCCAAGTACCACACCAACGGAAACAAAAGAGTCAGAGCCAGACCAAATTGTAACATCAAACATTGATATGGTAAGATTAACACCATCTTCAGCTACAGTAATCCAAGGTAAGACAAAGAGCTTCACAGCAACTGTAGTAGGAACGGAAGATTCATCGAAGGAAGTTTCATGGTCAGTAGAAGGAAATACATCAAGTAATACGGTAATAAGTACAGATGGAGTATTAACAGTAGGAAAAGATGAAGGAGCAACAACTCTTATCGTAAAAGCAACTTCCAAAGGAGACAATACAAAATCAGCACAAGTGACAGTAAAAGTAGTAGCCAAAAAAGGTACGAAGTTTACAGTAGGCAACTACACATACATAATTGCAGATGATAAATTTAATGGTACTGGAACAGTAACATTAACAGGCGTAGCCAAAGGCAAAACCGTTACAACAGTGAATGTTTCTGAAACAGTAAAATACAAGGGTGTTGAATACGATGTAACAGCAATCGGAGAGAAAGCATTCTATCAGAACAAAGATATCAAGAAAGCAACAATCGGAAACAATGTAACAGTAATCGGAAAGAATTCATTCCGTGAATGTACAAGTCTAACAGAAGTTATCGTTGGAGACAGCGTAACAGTAATCTCATATGGTGCGTTCTATAAGTGTACAACACTTAAAAAGATAACAATCGGAACAGGATTACAAGAGATAGGTAACCATGCATTCTGTCATGACAAAGCATTGGAGACAATGATTATTGAGAGTACGAAATTGACAAAGCTTGGTGATCATGTATTATATGCGAATATGAAATTAACAATTAAAGTACCAAGTTCAAAAGTGAGTGCTTATGAGAAGTTGTTTACTAAGACAGTGCAAGGTAAGAAAGTAGTGGTCTTGAAGAAGTAAGAGAGATATAGTAAGAAAAGTAAAAAACTCGTCCATATTTGTATAAAAGAAAAGTACAAATATGGACGAGTTTTGCTTTATAGATTATTAGTTATTCAATCTCATTATAAAGAAATGCTACGACTAGTGTAAATAGGAGCGAATACGAATGACAATGATAGCGGAATTTTCGGCATTTTGAGTTTATATTGATTTTATTTTCCAAACATACTAATATTATATATATATAAATGTGAAGGACGTAATGTAATTAGCTAAGAGTATTTATTGTCAAAAGGAGTTTTACCTTATGAATATTATTGCAGTTGATGATGAAAGAATATTACTAGAAGATTTAGCGAAGGCGATAAAAGTTGCCATTCCAGAATGTATGCTATCTTGCTTTAAGAAACCATCAGAAGCGCTAAAATACGCACAAGATATCAAGATAGATGTGGCTTTTCTGGATATAGAAATGGGTGGTATGAATGGTCTTGTGCTTGCAAAAAAATTAAAGGACATTTACCCAAAGATAAATATTGTGTTTACTACGGGGTATTCACATTATGCTCTAGAATCCTATAAAGTGAATGCAAGCGATTATCTTTTGAAACCTGTTAAGCCTGAGATGATAAAGAACGCATTAGAAAATCTTCGTAACCCAGTTGAAAGAATTAATCAGAATAAAATACGTGTGCAATGCTTTGGAAACTTTGAAGTGTTTGCAAATGACGAACCGTTGCAATTCTCACGATCCAAAACAAAAGAATTACTTGCTTATCTAGTTCTACGACAAGGAGCAATTTGTACGAACAATGAAATTTCGGCAGTCCTGTGGGAAGATGGAGTAAAAACACCTTCCACAAAAGATTATTTTCGTCAGTTAGTATCTGACCTAACA
>NZ_JAVBNS010000074.1:0-5445 GCF_031551385.1 Anaerosporobacter sp. | reverse complement strand
CTAATACATGGGAAAGAACAAGTGTGATTCCTTTTTTCTCGAAGGAAGATTGAATCTTTCGCAATGTGTTCAAAGCAGTTACATCAACAGCGGGAACACCATGCATTCTAAGAATAACAACTTTGGTATCTTTCCTAAGCTCGTTTTGAATATAGAGTAACTTATCGGCAGCGCCGAAGAATAGAGGGCCGTTTAGTTCAAATACAAGCGTGTGTGAAGGTACTTTTTTTAAATGTATACTATCTGGATTATTATCTTCGTCAATATCATCGGAGTCTCCGATGTATTTCCAACTGTTAACATTCGTAACATCAGCCATTCGCTTCATGAATAAGCCACATGCTAATACCATTCCTATTTCGATAGCAAGAACTAAATCAAACGCAAATGTAAGTATGCAAGAAGAGATTAATACAGCAATATCGCTTTTCGGTGCTTTTGCATAAGATAAGAACGCTTTAACATTGAACATGTTATAGGACACAACAATTAAGATGGCAGCTAAAACACATAATGGTACATGCTTGATTAATGGCATACCAATCATTAGGAACAAGAATAAGGTAAGTCCGTGAAAGATAGCAGCGATTGGAGTTTTAGCACCATTTTTGGCATTAGAAATCGATCTTGCAACACCACCTGTAGCAGGGATGCAACCAAAGAGGCCAAGGACGATATTAGCAACGCCTTGTGCAATTAATTCCATGTTGGAACGATGTTTGCTATAAGTTAAGCCATCGGTTACAACAGCGGACAGTAAAGCTTGCATAGCGACAAGAACTGCAATTGTAAATGCTGGCTGCATCAAGTCGAATATATCATCAAGGGATAAGTCCGGTAATGTTGGAAATGAAAGTGACTTTGGAATTTCCCCAAGTGTTTTTACATCAAGATTTGCAAAATAAGCAATACAAGTTCCAACAATAATAGCAATAAGAGAATTTGGGATTATAGTATGGACTTTTGGCCATAACACAAGTATGAGGATACAAAGTAGGCCGAGAAGAATACTTTGGTAATTTACATCAGATAAATGGGTAAGATAGGCATTCCATTTACCAAAGAAGTTTGTTGGCATCTTGTCAAATGAGAGACCTAGAAAGTCTTTCATTTCTAATGTGAAGATGGTTACTGCGATACCACCAGTGAAGCCGATTGTAATAGGGGCGGGAATGAATTTAATCAATTTTCCTAATCGGAATATGCCCATAAGTATAAGCATAATACCTGCAAGGATGGTTGCAATCATAAGTCCATCAAGTCCGTAATGATTGATAATACTTTGGATAATGATGATAAATGCACCAGTAGGGCCAGTAATCTGCACACGACTGCCACCTAATAGTGCGACAATTATACTTGAGATAATTGCTGAGTAAATTCCCTTTTCTGCGGAAACACCACAACCTAAGGCAAAAGCGATAGAAAGTGGTAATGCAATGATTGCTACGATAATACCAGCAGTTGCATCTTTTGTGAACTGACGTTTATCATAGTGCTTCATCACAGAAAGGAGTTTGGGTTTGTACTTGTCCATTTTGTTTTTTTCTCCTACGCGTTAATTTGAAGTTGTTTCCCGAAACTTGAGTTTGAGAGGCAATCCTAACTAAAATTCTATGCTTGTTGGATATGAAATTCAAGAAAAAGATAAAAACTATACAAATTTTATTAAAAATCTATAAATTCAATAAGGAGATGAAGAAATAATTTGTTGGTTTTTTTAAATAAAAAATAAAGATAGAGAGAACAGAGAAGTTAAATATGTGGTATAATAGTAAGATAGCGCATGAATAGCCATGCAATGATTTTAGAAAGGGGTAACGGTATGTTAAATATAACGAAAGCAGCAATACGCAATATTGCGGCTGACGAGCAGACCTATGCCAGAGGTATTCGTTATTATCAGAATGGTGCTGTTAAGAATATCACCTGGTCACAAGCCAATAAGCAATATCGTGCATTTGTGAAAGGACAGTCCGATTATATCGTTACGGTAACGCAAGATAAAGAAGACTCTTTTAATTATTCCTGTAATTGTCCAGCAAGTTTTAAGTATAGTGGACCTTGTAAACATGTGATAGCTACGCTTCTTTTTGTGGCAGATTATGAAAACCGAAAAAAAGCAAAAGCGAGTATTTCTCCTGATGAGAAGAATGTGTTTAATATAATTGACTACTTCTCGCGTCAAGATGAAATCAATCTACCAGGGGAAACGTTTAATATCAAGGTGTGTATCTATGTTCCAGCGATTATGAAATCGGACACTGGTAAAGCATATCTATCAATACAAGTAGGGAGCAATCGATTTTATAAAGTACAGAGTCTGAAGAAATTCATTAGCGATTACTATAATAAAGAGGATATTGTATTAGGGAAGGAATTCCGTTATATACAAGGGGAAAGTAAATTTCACGAAACTTCGCAAAAAGTCATGGACTTTTTAGTAGAGGTATATGAGGTACAGGAATTACTAGGACGTGTTAATAATGCGAATGTATTTTCAAAATCGCAGATGGTATTGACAAAATATTTGTTAATGAAATTATTATCGCTATTAGGAAAAGATGCATTCCATTTGAATCTATATGGAAATGAGTATCGTGATGTGAGGTTTTATTTTAAAAATCCAAGAATTGAGTATCAGATTGATTTAGAAGAGGAAGCTCTAATTATGAATCAATTATCAGATGATGGTGTTGTACCAGTAACACAAAGTGGAGAATTACTATTCTTTCATCATGCGATGTATCAGCCAAATCCGAAGTTTATTAAAAACTTCGTGCCGTTCTTTAGTAGTATTAGTAAAGAGAAAGGGCCATTATATTTTACAGGAACGAATAAACATAAGTTCTTAGAATATGTATTGCCACAGATTCATCAAACGATGGAGATTCAAGTTCCAGAGGAAATTAAGAATCGCTATATTGATGAACCTTTACGAACAGAGATTTATCTCGATAAATATAAATCGAATATTCGAGCAGATATCAAGTTTTACTATGGAGAATATAAGATTAATCCGCTACATGAGTCATCTCACCCAGAAGCAATTATTGTACGAAAGCCAATGGAGGAAGATATCGTTATCGATTATCTTAGTGGGATTGGATTTGAGGCAAATCGTGATTATTTCATAATTAAGAAAGAGGAAGAAGCTTACGAATTCTTAACAGAGAAATTAGACGATTTGATTTCTAAATATGAAGTATTCTATTCGGAAGCATTTCGAATGATTAATATAAGAAATGTTGGAAATCTAAATACAAATCTGAAAGTAAAATCGGAATCTGATTTACTAGAGATGCAGTTTGAATTTGAAGATATTCCAGCAGAAGAATTGAAAGATTTGTTTAATTCCTATCGTTTGAAGAAAAAATACTATCGTCTTAAAAATGGCGATTTCATTAATCTTCAGACAATGAATATGGAGAAAGCGGCAAATCTGCTGGAACGTATGAATGTATCCTATAAGGATTTGAAGGATAGCAATGCTATTTTGCTACCAAAGAATACGGCATTATATCTAAATCAAGTACTTGAAGAGGAAGATAGCATTCATGCAGATGTGAATGATGAGTTTCGTGAATTGGTTAACCAAATTATGAATCCAAAAGAAAATCAGTATGATGTTCCAGCGAACGTGAATGCAAGTCTTCGTAGCTATCAAGTAACAGGCTTTAAATGGCTCTGTACGTTAGCAGACAATAACTTAGGTGGTATTCTTGCAGACGATATGGGTCTTGGTAAGACATTGCAGTCTATTGTATATATGGCGGCGAACAAGGAAAGACCATATCTAATTGTGTGTCCATCTTCGTTGATATACAATTGGCAGGAAGAGATCGAGAAGTTTGCACCGTTTTTAAAGACAGCAATTGTAATCGGCACACCAGAAGAACGTGCTGCTATTATAAACAGTGTAAAAGACGAAATGAATATAGATGTTGTTATTACTTCGTATCCGCTTATTAGAAGGGATATAGAAGTGTATGGAGGAATCCAATTCCATACTATGTTTATTGATGAGGCGCAATTTATTAAGAATGCAAATTCTCGTAATGCAAAATCAGTAAAGGCGATACATGCAAAGCATAAGTTTGCTTTAACAGGTACACCGATAGAGAATAGCTTGTCGGAGCTATGGTCAATTTTTGATTTTGTTATGCCGTTTTATCTGTTTACTAGCTCAAAGTTTCAATCTGTTTATGAAAAACCGATTATAAGAGAGGGCAATGAAGAGGCTCTTGCAGATTTGAACCGTCATATTCAACCATTTATTCTGCGAAGAATGAAAAAGGAAGTTTTATCGGAGTTGCCAGATAAGGTTGAAACGAAATATATGACAGAGATGACGGATAATCAACGAAAATTATATGCTGCTTATATGTCTAGTATTCGAGATGATTTGTTTGGTAGTGCGGAAAATGGATTTGAGAAAAAGAAAATTGAGATTCTTGCAGCACTTACAAGACTTCGCCAAATTTGCTGTCATCCATCGACATTTGTTGAGGATTACAAAGGTGGAAGTGGTAAGATGGATTTGTTGATGGAAATCTTGCCAGATATTATTGGAGCAGGGCATAGAGTGCTGATTTTCTCGCAGTTTACATCTATGTTACATTTGATAGAAGAGGAATTGAAGAAATCTGACTTCACATACTTCTCCTTAGAAGGGTCTACAAGTATTGAGACACGCAAGGAACAAGTTAAGCGCTTTAATGATGGAGAACGAGATATCTTCTTAATATCACTGAAAGCGGGTGGTACTGGTTTGAATCTTGTTGGAGCAGATACGGTTATACACTTTGATCCTTGGTGGAATCCAGCGGTGGAAGAGCAAGCGACTGACCGTGTTTACAGAATTGGGCAGAAGAATTCCGTTCAAGTAATCAAATTAATCACAAAAGATACGATTGAAGAGAAAATCTATAAGTTACAAAAAAAGAAAAAAGAGTTATCGGATTCTGTAATTCAATCCAAAGAAATCTTTATCAGTCATTTATCAAGAGAAGAGTTGGAAGAAATCTTTAAGTAATGAAAATCTTTCCTCAATTTTAATAGAATTTTAAGAAAATTGAAAGAAACTATTAAGGTTGATTTGTTATAATTTTCTTACTGTCGAAAAAGGCACGAGAGTTACTGTCGAACCTTGACGTGAATAGGGAATTGGGGGAAGAGATTTATGAATCAAATGAAAAAGGAACAAACGACTTTTCTTGAGAGAGGAAGAGAAAGCTTTAATAAACGTGCGGAAAAGATGAATTTATTAGATGGAATTCATTTTTATCGATTGTTTTGGATATTTCTTTTATCAAGTGTATTAGGATACTACCTTGAGCTTGCGTGGTGTCTGATGTATCATGGCAGAATTTATAGCAGACATAGTTTGGTAGTAGGACCATTTAGTGTTGTTTATGGTTTTGGTGCTGTTATAATTACGCTAAT
>NZ_JAVBNS010000205.1:0-11266 GCF_031551385.1 Anaerosporobacter sp. | reverse complement strand
ATATACTGATTTGTTGTGAGGTATTTGATGAGAAAGACATATGATCACTCCTTTTCTTAATACCTCAATTATACCATATTTGAAGATAATATATTAAATTTTCAAGGTTCAAATGGCCCATTTGTCGGGCAACTCATATTATGTTAATAAGGTTATTTACGATGTAAATGTTGCTTTTAAAGAAACGATATTAGCCAGAATAAATGACAATAACTATTTTGGGGAATCTAGTGAAGAAGATGAACTGATTATGCTACTAAAAGATTATATTTATAGTGATTTAATAGAAAAGTTTGGAGAAATGTTAGAGTCTAGAAGACTGCAGTTGCATATATCTGACAAGGCTAATAATGAATTTATTGAATTAATAAATCAAATTAGTTATACACAAATATTAGCACTATGCAATAGAGTTGCAGTTTTTTTCTCGGATAAAGTATTGATAGGAGATATGACAAAAAGTGTTGCTAAAAACGCTGTGTTATCTAATGTATCAAAATTTTATAATAGAGCTGTTGAATCAGAGTGGGCATTAAATCATGCGGAACTTGATTATATAGGTAAGGATTTAGAATTTTTTATCACTAGAGTATTGAATAAGGATATTTCGATATTAAAAGATGTTGCTTCAGTGGAAAACTTAAGAAACTGGAGAAAACGAGAAAAAGATTATAACAAAATGATCGGTCGAGCAGAAGGATAGAGGAGATGACAACGTATGGCAGCATTTTACACAGAAGCAGATTATGAGAATTCCGTCATAGAGCTGTTTCAAAACATGGATTATGATTATGTATATGGTCCAAATATTGAAAGAGACTTCAAAAGTCCATTATATGACGAGGTGTTAGAGGAAAGCTTACAACGTATTAATAAGGGAACTCCTTATGATGCGATTAATGAAGCTTTATTAAAGTTACGCAATTTTGAAAATGGAGAACTAGTGCAACGCAATGCAGTATTTATGGAATACTTGCAGAGTGGTATTCCAGTTCGCTATTTTGAAAAGGGCGAAGAACGCTCTAAAATTGTATATCTGGTGGATTACGACAATGCTGCCAACAACTCCTTTATCGTTGCTAATCAGTGGACATACATAGAAAATAGTGAAAAGAGACCTGATATTATATTGTTTTTAAATGGACTGCCAATTGTTTTAGTGGAATTAAAATCACCTTCCAGAGAGGAAACGGACGCTTCAGAAGCCTTTTTACAAATTCGAAATTACATGCATGAGATTCCGTCTATGTTTATTTACAATGCGATTTGCGTGATGAGTGATCAACTGACATCAAAAGCTGGAACGATTACTTCTGGAGAAGATCGTTTCATGGAATGGAAAACAGTAGATGGAGATTATGAAAACACTCAATATGCAAAATTTGATATATTTTTTCAGGGAATGTTTACCAAGGAACGCTTGCTGGATATATTAAAGAACTTTATTTGTTTTTCTAATGATGGCACCAATTTAATTAAGATTTTAGCGGGATACCATCAGTATTTTGCAGTTAAGAAGGCGATTGAATCTACAAAAAACGCTACTGTTACAGATGGAAAAGGTGGTGTGTTTTGGCATACACAAGGAAGTGGTAAATCGCTATCTATGGTATTTTATGCACATTTATTGCAATCAGCATTATCTAGTCCCACTATTGTTGTTATTACAGATAGAAATGATTTGGATGATCAGTTGTATGGACAGTTTGCAAAGTGTAGAGATTTTTTAAGACAAGAACCAATTCATGCTTCAAGTAGAGAAAATCTGACTTATTTGTTGGAAGGACGAAAAGCGAATGGAATTATTTTTACAACAATGCAGAAATTCGAAGAATCGCAGGAACCATTATCGGAGCGAAGAAATATTATTGTTATGGCGGACGAGGCACATCGTGGTCAATATGGATTAGATGAAAAAGTGAAAATTGTAACCAATGAAAAGGGCGAAGAAGAAGCAAAGATTGTTGTCGGAATAGCTAGAATTATTCGAAATAGTCTTCCGAACGCCACCTACATAGGTTTTACGGGAACACCAATATCTGCAAAAGATAGAAGTACAAGAGAAGTTTTTGGCGATTATATAGATGTTTATGATATGACGCAGGCAGTTGAAGATGGTGCAACAAGACCAGTGTATTATGAGAGTCGTGTTGTGAAGTTACAGCTAGATCAAGAAACGCTAAGCCTAATAGACCAAGAATACGATCTTATATCTGAAAATGCAGATGCAGGAGTAATTGAAAAAAGCAAACACGACATGGGGCAGATGGAAGCTATCCTTGGTGCAGATACTACAATTGATTCATTGGTAACTGATATATTGAATCATTATGAGAACTTCAGAGAAAATCAATTGACGGGTAAAGCAATGATTGTTGCATATTCCCGCCCTATTGCATTAAAGATATATCAAAGAATATTGGATTTAAGGCAAGATTGGGATAAGAAAATTGCTGTAGTAATGACTTCAACGAATAAGGACCCAGAAGAGTGGCGTAAAATTATTGGCAATAAAACACATAAGAATGAATTGGCAAATGAGTTTAAAGATAACAATAGCGAGTTGAAAATAGCAATTGTTGTTGATATGTGGCTAACTGGGTTTGATGTACCATCTCTTGCCACCATGTACATGTACAAGCCTATGAATGGACATAATCTGATGCAGGCAATAGCAAGAGTGAATCGAGTATTCCAAGATAAAGAAGGTGGACTTATCGTTGATTATGTTGGAATTGCGGCAGCCTTAAAACGAGCAATGAATGATTATACAGTTCGTGATAGAAAGAATTATGAGGATACGGATGTAGCAAATGTTGCTTATCCAAAGTTTTTAGAGAAGATATCGATTTGTCGGGATTTGTTTTATGGATATGATTATTCCGCGTTTATGGGAACCTCTGATTTGGAGCGAGGTAGAACTGTAAGCGGTGCAGTAAACTTTATAATTGCACCAAGCAGAAAAGAGGATCAGGAAGATTTCTTAAAAGAGTCATTAATGCTTCATCAAGCATTGTCATTATGTGCTTCATTAGTGGATGAATCACTTCGATTTGAAGCAGCGTTCTTTGAATCGGTACGAGTTCTAGTAATGCGTTTATCAAATCAAGGCAGTGGAAAAAAGATATCCCTGCCAGAGATGAATGCACGCGTTAATGAATTGTTAAAGCAAAGTATTAAAAGTGATGGTGTAATTAACCTATTTTCAGATGTGAAAGAGGAGTTTTCGCTATTTGATCCAAAGTTTTTAGAAGATGTATCTAAGATGAAAGAAAAGAATCTTGCGGTTGAATTACTAAAAAAACTAATTGCAGAACAGATTCAAGTATATAGAAGAACAAATGTTGTAAAGTCAGAAAAGTTCTCGGAGATAATTCAACGGGCAATGAATTCGTATTTGAATGGTATGCTTACAAATGAAGAGGTTATCGAAGAACTTTTAAAATTGGCAAAAGACATTGCAAGGTCAAAAGATGAAGGCAATTCACTGGGGTTAAATGAAGAAGAATTAGCATTCTATGATGCGTTGACTAGGCCGCAGGCGATTAAAGATTTTTATGAGAATGCAGAATTAGTTGCATTGACGAAAGAGCTAACAGATACACTTAGAAAAAATAAGACAATTGATTGGCAGAAAAAGGAGTCAGCGAGAGCACGTATGAGAATGCTGATTAAAAAGCTTCTTAAAAAATATGGTTATCCACCAGAAGGACAAGAAGATGCGGTTCAAGTTGTTATGACACAATGTGAATTATGGACAGATAATATAATGCCAGAGGAAAGAGTAATTAAGTTTCCTAGCAGTGTAACATATGATGTACAATCTGAAAAAACAATGATGGTTGCTGAAAGTGAGATTCCATATAATGCGGATAAGGAGTAATAGAGGATGAGCGATAATAAATACTTTAATTGGACCGACTGCTATATTGAATTGTCTAATAAAATCCTAGCATACAAATCTAATCGAAAAGGACTACTCGATTTGTTGGTTAAGGTGTTTGACGAGGCAGATTTGAATTTTCCATATATGGAAGATGGGGCTGTTCTAAAGGATATCTGTCCATTCACGGTTATGGGGGCATTCAACCGAGGATTGAAGGATGAAAATAGAATTGCAATTTTAAATGCTTTAAAGAAACATTTAGATATAGTAGCTAATATTCCAAGCTCGTTTGAAGGAATACCAGTACTTAATAATATGAAAGCTTGGTTCTTTTCGTATTCAAAAGATCAGGAAAGTAGTGATATAGACAATCTATGGGATATGTTTGAGATTGCTTTGTCCTATGCAGATGCTCCTTCAAATGAGAAAAAGGAAAAATTTGCATCTATTTACAATATGGTATTAACACAGTCGAATGTGAAATGGAATTTGACGATGGGATTGTATTGGAGTAGACCATTTACTTATATTAACTTGGATGATAGAAATCGCAAGTTTATTATGCAACCAGATAATTTGCCAGATTATTTTACCACTGTGTTCAAAGATATTAACAAGAAGATGCCAGATGGTAATAGATATCTTTTTATTTGTGAACAGTGTGCAAATGCCATTAGGAATGGTAATTTTGGTTATGAGAATCTTCCAGAATTATCGTACATAGCATGGAAGTCTACACAAGGAAGTACTGGAAAAAAATCAAATGCTGAATTTTTAAAATGGTTTGCACCAATTGTAAAAGCATTGACGGATTTGGGTGGACGAGCAAATCCAAAGGATGTGCGTGAAAAAATAGCAGAAAATGAAAATGTATCGTTGGAGGAATTATCTGTTGTACGTGGAAAAACAAAAATGAATAAGTATGCAAATGAAGTTGCATGGGCACGAAACTATCTAGCATATGAAGGTTTGATAGACAAATCTGAGCGAGGAATTTGGGCTTTAACAGATAAAGGATTGAGCTGTGAAATGACAGATCAATATGCAAGTGATATCTTCCAAAAGTGGGTTGAAATTCTTAAAAACCGTAGAGACGAACAAATTGAAGATGAGACAGAAGAAAACAGAGTTCATTTTTGGATGTATGCAGCAGGAGAAAATTCAAGGCTATGGGAACAATTCTATAAAGAAGGAATTATGGCAATAGGCTGGGATGAACTTGGAGATTTATCGGAGTATGCAGATCGTGACGAAATGATTACCGCAATGCAAGAAAAAATTGCAGATGGTAAATCGTATAAAAATGATTCACTAGCGACATGGCAGTTTTTGAAAACAATGTCTGTGGGTGATATTATTTATGTGAAAAAAGGAACGAGTAAGGTTGTCGGAAGAGGCGTTGTAAAATCGGATTATAAATATGATTCTTCACGAAAAGAGTATAGAAACACGCGTGAGGTTGAATGGACAAATACTGGTGAATGGGAACATCCGGGACAAGCTGTATTAAAGACTCTCACAGATATTACTCAATATACGGATTATATTTTAAAGTTAGAGATAATATTTTCAGAAGCAAATGGAGAAGAGCTAGAAATACAAAAGCCGATAGTTTATCCGAAGTATTTAGAAGAAGATTTCCTGGACGAAGTGTTTATGAGTAAAATAGACTATGATAGTTTGACAAGATTAATTCTTAAAAAGAAAAACGTGATTTTGCAAGGCGCACCTGGTGTTGGAAAAACATATGCAGCCAAAAGACTTGCATATTCTATTATGCAGGTAAAGGATATGAGCAGAGTTACAATGATTCAATTTCATCAGAGTTATAGTTATGAAGACTTTATTATGGGATATCGACCTACGAAGGAAGGATTCGAATTAACACCTGGCCCTTTTTATGAATTTTGTAAGAAAGCACAGGATGATGATGGACGGGAATACTTTTTCATTATCGACGAGATTAACAGAGGGAATTTGAGCAAGATTTTTGGAGAATTGCTAATGTTAATAGAGACAGACAAACGAGGTGAGAGTTTACGACTTTTATATAAAAATGAATTATTTGTGGTTCCATCAAATGTGTATATTATTGGAATGATGAATACCGCGGATAGAAGCCTTGCAATGATTGATTATGCGTTACGGCGTAGATTTGCATTTTATGAATTGAAACCTGCATTACAAAATACGCAGTTTGAAGATATGAAGCTCGTTGCTGAAAATGAAAAATACAATAAACTTATTGAACGGGTAATCGCATTGAACAAGGTGATTGAAGCGGATGAATCTTTAGGAAGTGGTTTTGTTATTGGACATAGTTATTTCTGTGTTTCAGAGAAAATTTCTGACGATGACGTGTCAGCAATAATAGAATTTGAATTAGTTCCATTGATTAAAGAATACTGGTTTGATGAGCAATCAAAAATTGATGAATGGACATTAAAATTGCGTGGTGTTATGAATGGCTAATATTAGTATAAAAAATGTATATTACATGCTCAGTTATGCATTTCGTGTTCTTAATGAAGATAACTACCATGATATAAAGACGGAAGAGTTTGAATATACCGCTGATTTGCTTGCGGCAATTCTTGAGAAAGGATTATCTAGTCAGATTAAGCGAGGATTGGGCAGGGAGTATGTTCAGAAATCAGATACGATTGCTTCTCCTCATGGGAGAATAGATTTTTCGGAATCAGTAAAAACAAAAAGTTTGCATTCTAAAAAGCTTGTTTGCAACTTTGACTCATATGAAGAAAATACTTATATGAATCAGGTGCTGAAAAGTACATCATTAATGTTGCTTCATTCATTTGATGTAAAAATAGAGCATAAAAAGTCGCTCAAAAGGTTGATACTGTATTTAGATAGTGTTGAGGTAGTGAATCTAAGAGATGTAAAATGGAAAGGGTTTCAATATTCAAAGAATAACGCTACTTATAAGATGCTTATCAATATTTGTTATCTTGTTGCAAAGGGATTATTACTTACAGACGAGCATGGTGATTTGAAAATGTCAAAATATCTTGATGATAGACAAATGCATAATTTGTATGAGAAATTTATTCTTGAATATTATAAAAAACATTACCCGGAGTTCAAACCGACTGCATCTCCAGTTGATTGGAATGTCGATGATGGATTTTTAGAACTATTACCAATGATGAGAACGGATATTACATTAGAATATCACGGGAGAACAGCAATTATCGATGCAAAATACTATTCTAGGATGCTACAGTATAATGAACTGTACAACTCGAAGACATTGCATTCCGATAATATGTATCAGATTTTTACATATGTGAAAAATAAGGATGTAAATCACGACGGAAGTGTAAGTGGTATTTTATTATATGCTAAGACAGATGAAGAAGAGGCGCTTGATCAGAATTATTTGATGAGTGGTAATAAGATAAGCGTGAAGTCTATAGATTTGGGACAGGAATTTGATGGGATTAAGAAGACTTTGGATGAAATCGCAGTTGAATTATATTAAGATGCGATAAAAAGGAGACTTGAAATGAGTAATAAGAATATTTTTTTATCATATTGCTGGGCAGATGACAAAATAGCAGATGATATCTGTACATCATTTGAGAAGCAAAAGGAAATAACTATTCATAGAGACAAAATTGAAATTGAAAGTTGGAGAAGTATAAAAGAATTTATGCAATCTATATCACAGATGAATTATGTAATTATTTTGATTTCAAGAAAATATTTAGAATCAGATAATTGTATGTTTGAAGTGCTAGAGATTATGCGTGATAGAAATTATAAAAACAAAATATTTCCTGTCATAATTTATGATGCAATTTATGATCCGATGGTAAGACTTGGTTATGTAAGATTTTGGGAAGAGAAAGGTAAACGATTTGAAAATGAGCTAGAGGGTCTAAAACTCCAGAACATACAGACTTCGGCAGGTACATTAAAGCATTATCATGAAATAGCATTACACATCGATGATTTCTTGGGCCAAATAGCTGATATGAATAACCCAATGGTAAAAGATGTGCCAGAGAAGATAAAAGAAATTTTGGGGTTCAATGAACAAAATTACAATAATGAATTATCAAATTCGAAAGAGGATATATTTAAAAAGATTGGCATTGAAAAGAATTATACAAATTCAAAACCTACAGATTTGGATGTGAATCAGTTTATAGACGATAGTTACAAGAATATAATTTCTTTGCTTAGTATGCTGTGTAAACAATATGAAAACGAAAATTCTGATATAATCGTTAAGTGTGAGTCATTAGACTCTAGAAACAACTTATTTCAATTCTATCGTAGTGGAAATCTTGTAAGAGGACTGAAAATTTATAAAGGAAATATGTTTGGTGGTACCGAAAGCATATTCATTTCAGAAAATAGTATGTCTTACGGAGGTGGCCATTCATGGAATGGTCAATACGATTGTAAAGTAGGCAATGGGGAATTGAAGATGTTTGCAGTAATGTCATTAGGTAGAAGTAATGAACCAATGGAAGCAGAGGATTTTGTAAAAGATATATGGGTAAATTACATTCAAATATATTTGAATCGATAATTGAAAGATTATCATTGAGAAAGATTGGCTAAGGATAGAGTTGGAAGCGAAAATTTATATGAACAAAAACTCAGAACAGATAATAAAAGATTTAACAATGATGCTACTCTATCTTACCAAATTTCAAGATAGAGACATTCCATGCATTGATGATAAAGCAATTTATAATGCATGGAAAGGTTATAATTTTGATATACTAAATGAGCTAGATAAAGAAGACTACATAAGACAAGGAAAGAATCCTTCAAAGAGCAAATATGTATATATTACAGAGGAGGGAATTAAGAAAGCACAGGAGTTGCTTTCAGAATATGGTATTGCTGATTAAAAAAAATGTGGGAGGTGATGGAATGACAACACAATTCATGAGAGATTTACTTACCAAGAGAGAAAAAATCACAATTGAGTACAAGGAATGCCAGAATGGAATTCATAACGATGTATATGAGACAGTATGCTCATTTTCAAATCGTTATGGCGGATATATTATTTTGGGTGCAGAAGATGATGGAACGCCAATTGGCATTAATAGAAATATGGAACGCGATATGAAAAGAAACTTTGTAAATCAGCTTAATAATCCCGATAAAATGTCACCAACACTTTATCTTTCCATTGAAGAAATGGAATATGAAGGAAAACTATTATTATGGGTGTTTGTTCCTCCAACATCTGTTGTAGAAAAATGCTCTGGAAGAATATTTGACCGAAATGAAGATGGAGATATGGATATTACGGAATCGCCAATTCAATTACAGAATATGTACAATCGTAAGAGTACCACCTATACAGAACATAAGATATTTCCTTATGTAACAGAGAATGATTTGAAGATGGAATTAATGGATAAGGTTCGTAATTTAGCAAAATCAAAGAAACCAGATCATCAATGGCTTGGATATTCCGATAAAGAAATTATGATTAGTGCAGGATTATGGGAGAAAGACTTTTCATCAGGATTTGAAGGATACAACTTGGCAGCAGTGTTGTTATTTGGTAAGGATGAAGTTATCAGATCTTGCTGCCCAGGATATGTCACAGATGCAATATATCGTGTGAGAAATCTTGATAGATATGATGACATGATAAAGGTCAATACAAATCTGATTGAAGCATATGAGATTCTTATGGAATATATAGCGAAGCATACATCGGATAAATTCTTCTTGATAAATAATGTCAATACGAGTGTGAGAGATCTACTTGCAAGAGAGATTGTTGCTAATATTATAGTTCATAGAGATTATGCTAGTGCATATCCAGCAAAAGTAATTATTGAAAAAAGTTGGCTGCGAACAGAAAATTGGTGTATTCCAAGAAAACACGGAAATCTTATGAGTGATGAATTTACTCCATATCCAAAGAATCCACTTATATATAACTTCTTTGCGAATATAGGACGTACAGACACAATTGGTTCCGGCGTGAAGAATTTGTACAAATACACACCGATTTATTCCGATGGTGGAAAACCAGAATTATTTGAAGATGATGTGTTTAAAATCTCTATTCCTTTAAATGTAGAAGCTGCAAATGAAGTAAAAGAAATGAACACCTTATCTGAGAGAGAAAAAGCAATTTTTAATATGATTACAAAAAATAAGACTCTTACTGTTGAAGAAGTAATGGCAGAGTTTTCGATATCGAGAGCAACAGTATTTAGAGATTATGCAAAAATCCGAAAGATTACTGGGGCTGTATATGATAAGAAAACTGGTGAATGGAGTTACTAAGTTCCATTGTTGGTCTCATTAGTCTCATAGATAGTCTCATTGGTCTCACTCGAAAATGAGACTAATTATAAGAGAATATTCTGAAAAATTTGAAAAATATTGAAGTTACAGGGAAATTAGCATGGATAGTATCATTGTCAGTCTCATTAATCTCATTGTTGAAGTGAGACTGAGATTAGAATTTTGTGCAATGATTGCGAGTAATATTTAAATTTGTTATACGACAAGTCAGAAGAAGATAATTCGCTCATTTCAAATGAGCGAATAAATGATGGAATGGGGAATCTGCTTGTAGATATAAAGTGTATCATTGACACTACTCCACATTCTAGAATAATTAAAGATATTGTTGATGCCGGTTTTATTAAATTATGAGATCCAAATGCTGCACCTAAGTTACGAGGATATATACCATATTGGACATGAATTTTGTTGATGGGTAGTTGATGAATTTGTCTGTTAGAGATGTAGACAAAACTTCGGTCAAAAAAAATGACCGAAGTCTTGACCGAAGAATACTTATTGCATGGGGATAGAATTATATTTATGGGAATAGGCTTAAGCGAAGCATGACTATTGAAAGTCAAAAGTTGGCCATTCATCTAAAAAGCTGGCTATTTAACTTAAAAAGCTGGCTTTCAAAAAAGGAAACTGGCGATTGACACTCAAAAGTCGGCGATTGATGAAATTTATTCGGCGATTGAACAACAAAAATATAATGAACTAAATAACAGAGGCAAATGTTTTTAAAGTGTATGCTGAAAAAGTTCTTGCAAATATTCACTTTCTGAGTTTAACTTAAAAAGTTATCCTGTTCACTTGAACAGGATATGAACAGGATAACTTTAGGCGAGTGACGATGAAAAAATGATTGCAAAAATTCAAATTCTGAGTCATACTTAATATGTTGGTGAAAGCCATCAGAATATTATTCTGTGAATTGAATCATGGGTGAAAATGCTATATGTAAGCCATTAGAACTTGTATCAATGACGAAAAATTTAATTGGTACTACATTGGCACTAAAAGGATTGAAAAGGATATGGAACAAGTAAAAAAATACATTTATCTATACTGCAATGTATA
>NZ_JAVBNS010000190.1:0-5871 GCF_031551385.1 Anaerosporobacter sp. | reverse complement strand
GATTGTATCTTTTACCTTACCATTAATTTGAACTGCAATTTCAATTGTTGATTCAATTGTCTTTGCTTCATCCCACTCTGGCCAAGTTGTTTGATACAATTTACCACCATAGTTCATTGTTTCCCAAAGTTCTTCTGTCATATGAGAAGCAACTGGGTTCATCAATACTAATAGTGTTTTGAACTCTCCTCTTGTAACTTTTGAAACCTTGTAGAATTCATTTACAAGAGACATCATTGCTGCAATTGCTGTATTGAATTTAAGATTTTCAAAATCGTTACTTACTTTCTTAATTGTTTGATGCATCTTTGTTTCTAATTCCTTAGAATACTCATCGCCATCTACAATCATATCTTGAAGTTTCCAAACACGCTCAAGGAATCTTCTACAGCCTTTAACACCTTCTTGTGACCATGCAGCACTTAGTTCAAATGCTCCAACGAACATTTCGTAAGTACGAAGTGTATCTGCACCGAATTCATTTACGATATCATCTGGATTTACAACATTTCCACGAGATTTTGACATCTTCTCGCCGTTTTCTCCAAGAATCATACCATGAGAGGTTCTCTTCGCATAAGGTTCCTTCGTACTAACTAGACCTTGGTCATATAAGAATTTGTGCCAGAATCTTGAATATAGTAAATGAAGTGTTGTATGCTCCATACCACCATTGTACCAGTCTACTGGCATCCAGTAATCAAGTGCTTCCTTGCTTGCAAATGCTTCTGTATTCGTTGGATCAATATAACGTAAGAAATACCATGAAGACCCCGCCCATTGAGGCATTGTATCTGTTTCTCTCTTCGCTGGTTTTCCACATTTCGGACAAGTTGTGTTCACCCAGTCTGTCATATGAGCAAGTGGAGATTCTCCATTATCAGTTGGCTCATAGGATTCTACTTCTGGAAGTTGTAATGGTAATTCACTTTCTGGAATCGCAACAAATCCACAGCAATCACATTGAACAAGTGGAATTGGCTCTCCCCAATATCTTTGACGTGAGAATACCCAGTCTCTTAATTTAAAGTTTCTCTTCTTCTTACCAATGCCTTTTTCGCCAAGCCATTCAATAATCTTAACTTTTGCATCAGCTACTTCTAATCCGTTTAAGAAATCAGAATTTACTAATTGACCTGTTGCTGTATCTGTAAATGCTGCTTCATCAACGTTTCCGCCTGCAACTACTTCAATAATTGGAAGATTGAATTTCTTAGCAAATTCCCAGTCACGTTCATCATGTGCTGGAACTGCCATAATTGCACCTGTTCCGTATGTCATTAATACATAGTCTGAAATCCAAACTGGAACTTCTTTTCCGTTAACAGGGTTCGTTGCTGTAATTCCATCAATACAAACACCTGTCTTATCTTTTGCTAATTCTGTTCTCTCAAAATCAGATTTTTTAGCAGCCATTTCACGATATGCAATAATTTCATCATAGTTCTTGATTTCTTCTTTGTACTTATCAATCATCGGATGTTCTGGTGAAATTACCATGTAAGTTGCACCAAACAAGGTATCTGGTCTTGTTGTGTAGATACGTAAGCTCTCTTCTTTTCCTGTTAAGTTGAAATCAACTTCTGCACCTTCGCTACGTCCAATCCAGTTCTTTTGAGATACTTTAACTCGATCGATATAATCAACTTCATCAAGATCATCAATTAATTTATCTGCATATTCCGTGATTTTAAGCATCCATTGACTCTTAACTTTATGAACAACTTCACTTCCACAACGCTCACATGCACCATTTACTACTTCTTCATTGGCAAGACCTACCTTACAAGAAGTACACCAGTTAATTGGCATCTCTGATTTGTATGCTAAACCTTTTTCAAATAATTTAAGGAAAATCCACTGTGTCCATTTATAATAGTTTGAATCTGTTGTATTGATTTCACGATCCCAATCAAAAGAATAACCAAGGTTTTGTAATTGGTTCTTAAAGTTCGCTACATTTCTCTTTGTAACTTCTTTTGGATGGATATGATTTTGGATTGCATAGTTCTCTGTTGGAAGACCAAATGCATCCCAACCCATTGGATATAATACATTATATCCTTGCATTCTTCTCTTTCTTGCAATGATATCAAGTGCTGTATATGGTCTTGGATGACCTACATGAAGTCCTTGTCCTGATGGATAAGGGAATTCAACTAATGCATAGAACTTTGGTTTTGAATAATCATTTCCTGCTTGAAAGGCTTTCTCTGTTTCCCAGATGCCTTGCCATTTTTTCTCAATCACTTTTGGATTGTACATAACTGACATGATATTTCCTCCTTATATTTGAGCACAGCTTTGTGCACTATAGTACTAATTTTAATTGAATATCGAATGAATAAAAGAGTTTGCAACCATAGCGAAGGGTCTTAAATTTATAGGGCGCACTTTCCTATAAATCAAAAAAAGCCCTCTCGTCTCTATAACTCTAGAGGCGAAAAGGCTGTTAATCCATTCGTGGTACCACTCTAGTTCAGATTACTTATAGAAAAACAATGTATTGCTCTTTTTATAAGTCTTCTGCACTCATCGATCTATAACGGGATTTCCCGCCTTGACCTACTTCTTGAAGTTTTCATCTTTTTCATAGATAAAATGCTTTCATACATATGAATTACAATACTCATATGGTTCAATCAAGGAACTCCTAGGCGAGTTGGGAGCTGTATGTACTGTCTCACACCGACCGACAGTTCTCTGTAACACCATTGCTCTTAATACTCCTAATCTTTGTTCGTTCAATATTCATGCTAAGTTTTATTCTATAACATTACCTAGAATCTTGTCAAGGTCGAAATTTTGTATATCCCATTTAAAACCGTAATAGTTCCGACAACTCCCCATAATGTAACACATACAATTCATGCAACGCACGCGTTATCGCCACATATAATAACTTCGCATCTGCATCCGTATTGTTGTAACTTACCGTGTCTGGATTCCATAGAATTACCGTATCGAATTCGAGTCCCTTTGTCATATGAATTGGCAATACCATAACACCGTTTGTAAATACAAGCTCTTCCATGTCTTCCTTCCAAGGTTCTACTTCTATCTTATCCTTCAACGCATCGTATACTGCCTTTGTTTCCTCTACTGTTCTACAGATTATTGCAACGGTATCGTATTCTTTCTCTCTGATCTGCTTAATCAAAGAAACTGCTGCCTCAACATTTTCATCAAAATTCTTATGCTTTTCAACTACAACTTCCTGTCCATGACGAATAACAGGGTCAATCGCATATGTTTCAAAAGAACATTTTGCTAACACTTCACTTGCATAGTTAGAGATTTCAACCGTATTACGATAACTCTTTGCCAATGTATAGAACAGATCCTTTTCTGGTGAAAATACTTGCTCACGTAAGTCTCTCCAATCATTCATACCTGTATCATAATGAATATTCTGCGATATATCGCCCATAATCGTAAAGGTACACTCTGGAAACAGACGCTTTAGAATGCCGTATGCAATTACACCAAAATCCTGTGCCTCATCTACAACAATATGCTTTACATATTTAAAATCTACCGTGTCTCGTAGGTTTTTCTTTATGTAAGCAATTAGACCAAGGTCATATAAATCAATCTCTTTCCCTGCAAATGTATCTCTAAGGTATTGCAAGACTTCGATATTACTTGGAAGATTCACCCCTGCTGCCATGTATTTATTCGGATTGCTATACAAATCATCTAAGAAATCTTCATAGACTGCATATAAATCAATCTTCTCATTCTTTTTTCCAAAATAATTTCTATATAACTTACACTCCTGCCTTACGATTTCCTTCTCTTCCCCAAGAAGTTCATTCGCATTACGAATCTTTGTCTGCAGTCTTTTGTTCATCATATCGATTTTCTCTTGAAAAGAGTATTGTTTAAAGGTCTCTATAAACTGCCGAATCTCCTCTGGTGTATATAATGTCTTTCCTTTATATACAATCTCTTTCATAGGAATGTGACTAAATATATATTCCTTTAGGTACAGTTCCAATGCATCTAGTAGTTGCAGCGACCCCTTAAAATGTTTCGCTCCTGATTCAATTTCACTTGTACTTGTCATTCTTGCTTTCAAAAAGGCATCTGTCATCTTGTAACCTTTCTTCTTCGACATTTCCTTTTCTAAAAGTCCTTGGAAAAATTCCTGCATCGTCAATTGATTGATATTATATACATCAAGATTTGGCAGTACTCCTGTAATGTAATTCAGTAACATCTTATTACTTCCGATAATATAGAACTCATCCGAACGAAATTTTTCCTTAAAGTTATATAGTATATAGGAGATTCTATGCATTGCTACCGTCGTCTTTCCACTACCAGCAACACCTTGAACTACAATATTATGCCATGGAGTATCACGTATAATATCGTTTTGCTCTTTTTGAATTGTTGCAATGATTTCTCCTAATACTGCCTCTTTGTTCTTTCCTAAATATTTCGTAAGGAATTCATCATTCGCTATAACATTGGCATCATAGAAATCCCTTAAGACACCTTTACTAATCTCAAACGTTCTCTTCAATCCCAAGTCTACATATATTGTTTCTCCAAGTGGGGAAGGATAAGAGCTTTCTCCGATATCACTATCATAATATACACTCGCAATCGGTGCTCTCCAATCGACAATCATAATCTCCGATGGACTTTTCATTACACCATTCTTGCCTATATACAAAGAAAATTCCTTCTCTTCTCCATGCTCCATATAGTCAATTCGCCCAAAATACGGTTTATCCTGTGCTAGCAGATTCTTTCGCAACTCTTTTTCTGCCTGTGATTGCAAATCCATTCCTACTACCAATTCATTATGAAGCTCTGGATTATCCGAACGATAGTTATCATACATTTCCTTCGTCTGCTCCTGCATATCTTTTACTCTAGTTGATAGCATATCAATATTTCCTTGTATTACTTCCTCACAACTTGAAAGGTGTGCCTCCTCTTTTCTCCATTCTTCCTTGTCTCCTACCTCCATTTCTTCTAAATGATTCTTTGTTTCTTGTACTTCTTTGCTCATCGTTCTTCTCCTTTCATCCAAAACTCAATTCTACATTTTCTAAATGCAAATAAGGTGAGAACTTGGGCGTATTTGAAAACTGCTTGTATTGGTCTGCGCAGAACAGTACAATGAGTTTTCAAACACACCCTAGGCAGGTAATTTATTAATTTACTGGGTAATTGTTATCATACACGCATTTTTCAAATAATACTAGACTTTTATTATCCGGTATGTTACACTAGATACTGAAGTTTACGAAAAAATACTTTTGAAAGAGTCAGAATATTCTGACTCTTTTTTCTATGTAGATATTAGCTCTTCTTTGTGTCATACTTATTTATGTTAAAGCAATTGTGAAACTCGCAATTACTCATAACATCATAATAAGGAGGATTATAATGGGACAACATGTATTAAAAAACGAATTAATATCAATTACGGTTAATGACTTTGGTGCTGAACTATCTGCCATTGTTTCAGAGAAGACTGGACAATCCTATCTGTGGAATGCAGATCCAACATACTGGAAACGTCATTCACCAATCTTGTTCCCTATCGTTGGAAGCCTCAAGGGGAAAAGCTTTCAATATAATGGACTAGACTATTCTATGTCGCAACATGGCTTCGCAAGAGATATGGAGTTTGCATGTATCGAAGTGACTGAAACTTCTATTAAGCATAGATTAACAGCAACGGAAGAAACATTGCAACAATATCCATTTTTATTTGACCTTACTGTCACATATCAATTAAATGGCAATACGATTGAAGTGATTTGGGATGTGACGAATACCGATACCAAAGAGATGCATTTCTCCATTGGTGCTCATCCAGCGTTCTATTGCCCTCTCTCATCAAATGAG
>NZ_JAVBNS010000015.1:0-10964 GCF_031551385.1 Anaerosporobacter sp. | reverse complement strand
AATGGTGAGAAAGAATATTTTAGAGATCTATATAAAGCAGGAAGTGAGTTTGAGGAATTAATTGAAAAGCTTGACGCATATTCTTTTTACTATAATGACTTAGATGGAGATGGACTTCCAGAATTGGGGGTTAGTTGTGGTGAGATTTACATCTTAAAATATGAGCTAGAAGAAAATGAATTTTCTCCAATCTTCATAGGACAAGCTTGGGATTCAAGGATACTAGGAACAGGTCAAATATGGTTCCACAATGGGTTGCATGCGAATTACATAGCGGATCGATATCTTGTCTTGAATGATAAAGGGGGCTGGGAGACAATTTTGGATTTTGAACAAGGTATCCAGGATCCATTTTATTATCAAATACGCATGGAGGGGTATGATGATGTTCTTGTAAATAAAGAAACATGGAATGAGATAACAAAGCCTTTTTTTGATGCAACCCAAAATGCGATTCAGCCTAAGACAGTAGAAGAAATTTTTGGAGAATTGCTAGAAGAGTAGCGAGATATCCCGCGTTATTTATTGTAAAATGTTTCTTTTAATGGTATTCTGTACATATAAAATATTGGGAGGTAAATTTTAATGAAAAAAATGATGAAATGTTTTCTGTCTTTATTACTTGTGTTAATCATTACTTCTAGTAATATAGCAACAACTGCACAGGCCGCGACGATAACAGTTACCAAGTTTTCTGATGTGCGCATGGGAACTAACACAACTTTTTTTATTGATGAAGAGAAAAACCTATGGGGTTGTGGATATAATGGTGGTAATTTGGTAAGTACAAAGACGAGTGATGAAACTACTCCAATCTTTATAATGGATCATGTCATAAAAGTGGACAATGATGAAAGTGTGGCAGTATATGTCATAAAGGATGATAACACATTATGGGGTTGGGGCAGTAACTTTTTTGGACATATTAACCCTGCAGAAGGTGCTAAAAAATATAAAACACCCGTTAAAATCATGGATGATGTAATTGATGTAGCCTGTGGTAGCAACTTTGTTTTGGTACTGAAAAAGGATCATACTGTTTGGGGCTGGGGCATGAGCGATTATGGGCAGTTAGGAATTGCTATTTATGGACAGTATCAAAATGAGCCAATTCAAGTTGCCAAAGATGTCAAAATGATTGATGCAGGTAGCTACCATTCTAATATAATTAAAAATGATGGAAGCCTTTGGAGCAGTGGTAAAAATCAAGTTGGTCAAATTGGAAATGGTACCACCACAAATGTACGCGAATTTGTGAAGATAATGGATAATGTAAAGTATGTTACATCAGATAGTTTTAATACATATGTGATTGATGGAAATAACAATGTGTGGGGGTGGGGAGATAATAATTTTAATCGAGTGAACTCAAGTAATGATATCAAAATTACAGAACCATACTTTATTATGTCCGATGTAAAACAGATAGATGCTGGTGGATTCCACTGTATGGCAGTTAAGACAGACAATACTTTATGGGGGTGGGGAAACAATAGCCGTGCGGAAATTGGTGGAACCCAAGATGCGAAAGAACCAATAAAGGTATTGGATAAAGTAGAAAAGGTATCTGCTGGTGGTGTTGGTAATGCTGCATTGATGTTAGATCATACAGTCCAAGTTGTTGGCTCAAACCAAAATGGACATATTGGTCTTGGAAAAAGTAATGGTGCTCTTAACCACACTCAAATTACTATTAATGCAGAAAAGAAACTATTAATTGAAGAGCTGAAACTTGATAGAAAGACCCTTACAATGAAAAGAGGGGATGTGAAAAAACTAAAAGTAACTCTACAGCCTCAAAATGCGGATAGTAAGAGTCTCGCTTGGAAATCGTCCAATTCTAATGTTGTGTCAGTGAGCAGCAATGGTGTTATAACTGCAAAATCTAAAGGAAGTGCTGTTATTACGGTATATACCATTGACGGTACAAACAAGAAAGCAACATGTAAGGTAACGGTGAAATAATCGGTATAGAAGCAATAAAAATAAGTAGAGAATAACATCGCCCCTTGCTATTTTGAGTTATCTGATGGCAAGGGGTGATGTTTATGATGAGTGTGGCTTGGTAGAATTCTAATTCAATGGTAGAGGTAGCATTATGAAAGACTATTTTGAGGAATTGGTTAATAAAATCCATAAAAGAAATGATATTATAATTGTGGATAAATGTATATTAAAACATCAAATGGATTATTCTTTTGATTTGTTTGAATATGGGATTTCTGATGAAGTAAAGTATTTGTATAATAATTATAAAAAATTTCATTTTGTTTGGAAAGAAGATGCAGAAAGAATACAAGGTTTTATTGAATTAGTCCCATATGAGGAGATTTTAGATAAACATAGAGAGATAAATGAAATAGCAAATAGTGTAGAGGCAGGGTGTATAGAGGAGCAAGAAATCGTTATAAATGATTTGAAAAATTGGTATCCGATATTTAGATTTCCAAATGGAGATGCTTTTTGCTATGATAAAAGAAATGGTAAAATTGCTTTTTGGGAACATGAAGTATTTGATACAGGCATTAATTTAAATGGTTTAATTATTGCAGAGTCCATTGATTATTTATTAGAAAATTGGAGCAAAGTCCTATTTGTTGATATATATGATTGGTATGAAGGCGTTAATGAAAGCGGGATTGATTTGAGCAAACAAATATATAGTAGGTTTTTGCGATTATAGCAAGATGTTTTACGAAAGTAGTTACTGATAGAAATGTGCTGTGAAAGTTTTGAATACACGCATGTAAGATAGGACAATGAACTTAATGAATATGTGAAGGCTAAGATATAATAGATCTAATCTTACAGTAATAGATAATTTGGATAAGTTCAGAGAACTGTTTGTGAAAGAAGTAATGGATAATACATATAGAAAGACTTCAAAAAACTAAGTAGAAAGAGAGGCTTTAATATAATGTTCCGAAATGGAATTGTAATTCAAGTAAAGCAGGAAGGGATTTACCAAGGAATAGAGGGGAAGAACTGGACTTTTGATTTTGATAAACCAAACAGAGAATTGGAAGAGTATTATGTCAATAATATTGATATTTCATGGAGTGACGATAGGTATGTAGATTGCTGCAATGATCTTCCGTACATTAAGAAGTATATAAATGAATTGCTAAAGAATAGATTTGATTATCGGATTTTGTTATGTGAAACCAATAAGAGATTTCCAGTGATTAAAGAAGCACATTTAAAGAGTACATTTTTAGGTTATGATTATGCATATGCAGGTGGCAGCTATTATTCTTGTATAAATAATGATGTGGTTTCGGGGAGAATTCCAGAGTTTGAAGCGATTCAACTTAATAAAAATGGATTATTTGAAAGCGAAGAGGAAATTGTTCGATTCATACAGATGCGAGATACTTTAAAGAATACCTATTCGAGTATGACATTCGAAAAAGGAGATTTTATAGTATATAAATTGAGTGAAATTATAGAATTGTATATAGGAGATTTTGATAATGGATATCGTAAAAATGATTGATGAAATTAGAAGTATGCCAGATTGTATTGTACATAGTCCGTGTGGACAACCTTTGTTAGACGAAGAAGTCAATTTACCAATGGATTTAAAAATGTTTTATGAAAATTGTGGTGGTATTTCTTTGTTTCTTAGTAAAGAATATGGATTTACGATTGTTAGTCCAAAAGAGATGGTATTAGCTAACCCTATTATTGTTGATGATCTTTGTGAGGAGGATATATCATCAAAATGGTATATTGTTTGTAATGATAGTGAAAACAATTATATAACTATTGATTTAGCAGAGGAAAGAGCAGGAAGATGTTATGATAGTTTTTGGGATAGGCATGGAGTAGTTGGCGAATGTGCAATTATTGCAAAAAGTTTTACAGAATTAGTGATATATTTGTTGAAAAATGAGGGTAAAAGCTTATATTGGTTAGATAGTAATTTTCAGTTTATAGGTGATGCATATGACGAGAATTAAATTATGTTTATAAAGAATTTGTAAGATGAAAAGTGAAAATAATGAATAATGAAACCATAAAAAACAATGAGCGACACCGTAGCATCGCCCACTAATTTCTAATATGGAATTCTTATAATGACTTGTGCACCCTTTGTTTTAGCAGAGTTTTGCATTATGAGTTGTCCGTAGTGCTGTTTGACAATGCTGTTGGTAATGTAAAGCCCCATTCCAAAGTGCATTTTAGATGTTCGGCTTTTCTCCCCCATAAAGAATTGCTCCTGTGCATGAAGTAAGGCTTCCGGCGTAAAACCGTTTCCTTCGTCCGTTATGGAGATTTGCAGAGAATTGTCTCTATTCTGTGTTATTACAGAAACCGTCCCCTCTGGTGGCGAATAGTCTAATGCATTATTGATAACATTCATAATCGCCCGTTCTAGTAACAATTTATCTGCTTTAAAAGTTCCTGTGTCTAATCCTGTTTCCATACGTAAACACACACTCTTTGTGAGACACAAAGAGCGTGCCTGTGCTTTCATCTGTTCCATAAAGTCAATTACATCAAATTCTTCTAAATGGAGCTGATACCCCGCAGCAGAACGCGATATGTCAATCAGTGTCTTTATATAAAACTCTATCTGCTCCGAGCTTTTGGAAATGTACCCCGCATAGATCTGTTGCTCTTCGTCTAGTTTCGTTTCACCTATTAAGTCGATATTTCCTTGAATAATAGTTAAGGGTGTTTTCAAATCGTGGGCGAGTGCTGCAATCTGCTCCCTTTGTAGTTGTTCAACATTCCACTGTTTTTCTAAAGACGATTTCAGAGTATCTTTCATATCTGCAAAAGAGCCAAGCACATCTTCAAATTCTTTGATTTTTGAGTGTTCTACAACAAAATCAAGATTTTGTTGTGTAACGTGTTCCGTCGCTTTAAAAAGCGGAGCGAGCTGTAACTGCATATCTTTTGCAAATTTCGCAGTCAATATGACGCATACCGTGATACAGTTTATCCCTATGAGAATATATAGTAGAATATCCGGCGCGGGAAAATGCCCATTAAACCATTCGTTTGTATACTGTGAGCCAATATAGTATTGCAGAACAACAAATTCGTTTTCACGGGTGACAAGTAAATATTGTTTGTTAAGGTCTGCATTTCTCTTTCCAGATATAGCATAATCCATAGCACGTTCTAAATCTTCCCCCACTAAAGATGTATCTATCACTTGATAATTTTTATCCAACACTAAAGACTTGCACCCCAAAGGAAGTTGCACATCAGCCAAATCAGGGGTCGCAGCGATAATAGGAGCGAGATTGTGTGTGTTTATTTCCAAATAATCCGCATAGGTAATAAAGCCTACGTTTGTTCCAACAAAAATAAGAACGAATGGTATCACTACAGAGCCAATTAATCCAATTAGTAGCATACATAAAAATTTCCAAAAAGACGCTTTCAGTGATATGGTTTTCTTTATTCCCATTTGTATCCGATCCCCCAAACTGTCGCTATTGGCTGAATATCTAGTTTGCTCATTTTTGCCCGAACATTTTTGATATGAGTGGAAATAGTGGAATTATCACTGTCACCCTCTAGGCTGAAAATTGCTTCGTAAATTTGTTCCTTTGAAAACACCTGCCCCTTGTTTCTAGCAAGATATTCACAAATCAGATATTCACTTTTAGTTAATGGAATAGGGGTATTGTCTACTCGTAATTCCTTTGCCGATAAATCTATCTTTATTCTGTCAAAAGTGAGAGTAGTGTGCCGTTCCCTATGTTCGCGTCGTAGGTGAGCGTTTACCCTTGCTCGCAGTTCTGCAATGCGGAATGGTTTTGTTAGATAATCGTCTGCACCCATGCCAAGCCCGAATGTAATATCATTTTCCATTGTTTTTGCAGTTAAAAAGAGAATAGGACAATCCACGAGTGAGCGGATTTTATCGCAATAGGAAAAACCGTTTATATCTGGCATCATAATATCCAGTATAATTAAATCGTATTTGTTTAACTTATCAATAGGAACTTGTGTGGCAGATGTATAGACACTAACCAAATGTCCGTCTTTTTGCAGTCCATTTTTCACAAGGTCTAAAATGGATTGTTCATCATCAACAATAAGAATTGTAGCCATATTATGCCCCCTTTCTTTGCTTTTTAGTATAGCATAATCCTTGAGTGTAGAAAAGCTGTCATTGTCGCTTTGCAATATAGTAGTGGTTATTGATCCTAACTGCAACAGCTTCGGTCTTGTTCGTACCGTAAATCTCATAAATATCTGTGTAAAACCATTGTTCTCGTCCTTGTGTAGCATTTTCCCCGTACCAGTCAATATTACTCAAATCTTCTTTTGACAAAGGTATTTTTGTTTCTGTATTGAATGTAACGCTTTCTGCAATAATGTCAATATAGCTTCCTAATTCATCATTTGATACTGTTTCGGACGTTACTTGATAAATTGCCTCGTCACAAAGAAGTTGTGTTGCATTGTTGGGGCTAATTGTGAAGTCACCACTGACGGATTGCTCTGTTTCTCTAAAGTCAAAAACGGTATCTGTGTCCTTGATATTTTCATTTATAACCGCCTTGTGATACCCGCCGTTTACATCTACAATCAGATAAGAGTTAGCGTTGGGTGCTGCATACACATTCAAGAAGGGGATGATATAAGCAGCTTCGGGGGCTTTATCCGTCAAATCTGCCAAAGTCTGAAACGTAGTCGCCCCCATATCTTCTTGAAGCAACACGTTTCCTTTTTCGTCTATGGCGACTAGTTGTCGGATATATCCAACCCATTCTCCAAGCCCACCATTAGAGACGGTGTCCTCTAAAATGGTATACTTATTTCCTTTGAAGCTAAATTGTGTCACATCTTCCGTATTCAGATAACATTGCTCTTTGTCACGGGAATATTCTTCGATTTTATCTTGCAAAGAACACCCCGCAAGGGAAATACATATAACAAAACTAAGCAACAACGTGGTCAATATCTTTTTACTTTTATTCATAATTTCTTTGTCCCTCCCAATGAGAAAATCATAGTAAAGTCAGAACTAAGCTGACTATTCTCCTTTCTTTATAATTATAAAAAAAGGATAACTGCCATTTTTGAAGATTTCATAAAGAAATTGAAATTACAATCACGCATAGCAAAAGAGATGAAAGAAAAGACTTCTAATTTTACAAGATAATATGGATGATGCAATAAAGAAACATTCCTGTGATATATTGGAATTGTGGAGGGCGTGAATGATGAAAGCGAAATATTGTACGAAAAAATGTAATAAGATTTGATTTATTCTAAATATCGTAAAGTTTTTGAATAGAGTATAACTTATTAGAAGATAGAAATTATGGGAGGAACAAAGATGTTAAGAGACAATCGACACAAAAAAATAGATAAGATTTGTTTTTGGATTATTTTAATTAGCATAATACTGATGATTGCCATATTGCAAATCAAACATTGCGAAACACAGACAGAATCTAGTAGTAATTATTTGAATGAAGCACCAAAAACAAAAGAACTATGTAAAAAGATAGAGTTGAATCAAAAAAACCTTATTGATCTAAACAATGATGGGAAATTCGACGAGGTAGATATTTATTTTGATGGTGTATACATAAATAATAGACTGTTTATATCTATCAATGGCGATATAACATACATTACAAAAGCGAAAACTTTTGAACATCTATATCTGCTAAAAACAGAAAATAATAAAATCGGAATACTATTTGAAGCGCAATATAATAATGGGTTATGTAAAACATATTTATACCAAATTGATGATAATAGAAAAGTAATTATCAAAGAAGAGATAGAAGGCAGTATCATACCAGATACCGTGACATCGAGTGGGGTGGTAATAGGAAAACATATGAATCTATTTGGAAATTGGTATGGAACATGTAAATATGAGATTACACCCAATTTGCAAATAAAAGCAATCGAAGATATCCAAATTGAAAATGATGCTGAAAACTATATTACATTAAAACGAGATTTGGTATGTGATAGAGAGTGCAAAAAGAACGAAAGACTTTATCCAGTAGCAACAAACGGTATGGATTATATGTATTTTAAAACGGAGGAAGGAGAGCTTGTATGTATTGAATTTGCGAATATAGAGCATCAGATCTATGTTGAAGACGTTCTAATTGAGGAACTATTTGATGGACTGGGAACGACAGATGAATTATGGGAGGGAGAAACGACCTACACAATCATTAAGAAATCCTATATGGAAAATATGTCATATGTTGAGTATCCACAAATTATTGGATTAAAAGATAAAGAGAAACAAGATCGTATCAACAACCTATTAAGAGATAGAGTTCTTACGGATTTGAAAATATATACTGGAGAGCCGTTTGCAGATTTTTCTGATCCGGGTGGTGAATATAATTTTGACTATAGGCTAGGATTCTTCAATGATTACATATTCAGCTGTTCCTGTTATATTGATGGATATTGGGAGTACTTAGACGAGAAGGGAGAACCCTATAATAATATGAGTTCCTCATATAGAACTGCCCGTATTACTATTGATATGACAACAGGAGAAGAGATTACGCTAACGGACTTTATGATGATTGACGAACGTTTAATAGATCGTGATGATGGTACGAATCAAGTAACAGATTATAATAGTGCTATAAATCCAATTTTTTATACATTTAGAGATGCATTTTGGATTTATACATCAGAAGAGGAAGAGAATTTTTATCACAGCAATACACCTCAAGAGATTATAGAACGTTTAAATAATCCAGAAGAAGAGACTTGCTGGTATATTGATAAAGATAAAAAGATAGCGTTTTTTTATCTTTATGGAGGTGTAGATATACCGTATATAAGGCTTTCAGATTTGATTTATCCTAAGTATCTGAAGATGTTGGAATGATGAAGACTTTATATATTATAGGTCATAGGAAGCAGGAAGATACAATTCTATACTTTTAGGTATTGTTTTGATATAATTAAAAATATTATATATCTTAGAAACCATAGAAGATAAAATAAACTCAGGAAGGAACAAGAATTATGAGAGAAATATATGATGGAGCAGAAGCTTATGTAGGTGTCCAAGAAGTACTTTCTAAAATACCATTTCCTCCAAGTATAGTTGAATTTGCACGGCATAGTCAAGATCCCGAATTGATGTTGAATGATCCAGACCGTATAGATGAATTTATAGATGCATATTTAAATATAAGTTTTAGTGACGAAGGTCGTTTTACACTTATGTTTGTTATTCTAGATTCATTCAATTCTATTTTAAGCAAAGATAACACTTCTCGACAATATTGGAATACTATTAAGATGCTATTGAAAGAGGACGGGCTGTTTTTTTCGAAACTTATTATCTACTATGCTTCAGTTGATTACGGTCGTAATCTGGAAGATGCATGGCCCATAGCACCTTACATGCGTTCGATTTTAATTGAATTGGTACAAAGATACCCGGAGATAAAAGATAATAAAAAGAAATATAATACTCTGTTTTTACCTGAATGGGATTATTTTCAGTAATGAGAAAGGGAAAATATGAATTATACAGAAATAAGAAAAAACTTTGAAAAACACGGATTTATAACAAATTTATTTGCAAAGAAGGAAGAAGCAACAGAGTATCTTTCGAATAAATTACAAGGTAGGGCAATAGGATTTGGTGGAAGCGTAACGTTGAAAGAATTGGGATTATATGAGGCACTGCAACAAAATAATGTTGTCATATGGCATAATAAAGTGGCTTCGCTTGAGATTCGACAATTAGCCAGCCATGCCAGTATCTATATAACAAGTGCAAATGCCGTAACAGAATCAGGAGAGATTGTCAATATTGATGGAACAGGAAATCGTGTTGCAATGACTTCATTTCATCCTGAAACTTGCTATTATATCATTGGGAAAAATAAAGTAACAAAAAATTTAGAGCAAGCAATCGATCGGAGTAAAAATGTTGCAGCCCCATTGAATGCGAAACGATTAGGTGTTAAAACCCCATGTGCTGTAAACGGAGATAAGTGCTATCATTGCAATAGCCCAGAACGAATCTGTCGGATCACAACGATAATAGAACGTCCACCGTTAGGAATGAATTGTGAAGTTATTTTTATTGATGAAGAATTAGGTTATTAATGCAAGTCTGGGTAAGTCGAACACATTTGGTGCTATGTATATAAGGAGCATCGTGAATAAAAAACATAAGATACTGAGATATTTTATGGTTGGGAAACTGTGGGATATCTCTTTTTCAGTGTTGATTTTTAAATACATACAAAACAATGGTAATATATGACTATATATTATTTTTGCAAAAATATAGTAAAATAAAAGAAAAATGTCTTTTTTACTGTATTAAAGATTAAATGATAAATGTGTAATTATCAGGCGGGTGTGTTAATTGAACCCAAAATGATGCAAGAAAGAAGCAATTTCATGATATAGTGTATCAAAAGTAATTTTGTGAGGAGATGGTATTGCTGAAAGAGTTTTTTTGAAAAACATAAAATAAATAATATAGCGAGGAAAAAACATGAAAAAAGGAATATTTGTAGGGATATCCATTATGGGTGGAATCTTTTTGTTTCTATTTATTACAATATATGATCCGTTTCATAATGCAGATAGAATTTATAGAACTGATCGGTATGAAGAGTGCAAAGATTCCTTTGAAGAACTAAAGTGTGCTTTGATTACGTTGAAAGATAACTATAAGAAAGAAGATTGTATTGGGCTGTGGCAGCATGGTGATTCTTATTTGTTACATATCGGGGATAGTCTTGAACATATTGACGTAGACAAAGAGATTGTAGAAAAGATAAAAGCTGTTTCCGAGCAATATAAGGGTGAGTATTTGGATAAAATATTTGTCTATGATGATCAAATAACGTTTGGCTTTGAAGAGAATACCTATGCGATTATATACAGGAAAGACAATACAAAACCACCATTTATGAATTCCAGCAGTGAGTCCTTTGGTCTTTCTACATGGCGATTAGAGAAATACTGGTATT
>NZ_JAVBNS010000172.1:0-4283 GCF_031551385.1 Anaerosporobacter sp. | reverse complement strand
AAAGCAAACCTACATATAATGAAGAGATAACAAGTAAGATAACAAGTGGATCTTCATCAGAAGGATCAACAGTGTCCGCAAATGATCGTGACGATTATTTTATAGAGGCAGGTAAATTCATTATAGAGAAAGATAAAGCGTCTATTGGTATGCTACAACGTGTCTATAAGATTGGATTTAACCGTGCAGCACGTATTATGGATCAGTTATACGAGGCAGGTGTTGTAGGACCAGAAGAGGGAACGAAGCCAAGAAAAGTTATTATGTCAGAAGAAGAGTTCGAGCAATATGTAGATGAGTACGTATAGGATGAGTATGTACGGATAGAGGAGAATAGTTATGAAGAGAGCGTGGTTAGTGACAAATGAATTTTTGAATACGGAAAAGTATTCGGAATTAAATATGTGGTTAGTGCGAGCTGCGCAATTATATAACATAGAATTAGTGGTAAAGACGAATGCAGAATTATTAGTTGATTTGAGTGATGATTCTGCCATTCGAAATATAGTAGAAATTGAGAGACCAGAGTTTGTTTTGTTCTGGGATAAAGATATTCGTTTGGCTAGTTTTCTTGAAAGTCTTTCTATCAAAGTTTATAATTCATCAAAAGCAATAGAAATATGTGATAATAAGGCGATGACACACATAGCATTAAATCAAAAGAATATAAAGATGCCTAAGACGATTATCGCTCCGATGACATATCCGAATATTGGTTTTACTAACTACGATTTTGTTGAAGTGATGAAAAAGCAGCTAACCTATCCAATCGTAGTAAAAGAATGTTTTGGGTCTTTTGGTCAGCAAGTATATCTTGCTCATGATGATTTTGAATTAATGGAATGTATGAAGAAGATTGGGGCAAAGCCATTTCTTTTTCAAGAATATGTGAAGTCGAGTTTTGCACGTGATATTCGTCTGAATGTTGTTGGCGATCAGGTTGTTGCTACGATGTACCGTTATTCTGATCATGGTGATTTTAGAGCAAACATATCAAATGGTGGTAAGATGAAGCAGTTTGAACCAACAAATCAACAGAAGCAGTTGGCGATCGATTGTGTAAAGGAATTAGGACTGGATTTTGCTGGAGTAGATTTATTGTTTGGTGAGAATGAAGAACCAATTGTATGTGAAGTTAATTCAAATGCACATTTTAAGAACATATACGATTGTACAGGAATAAATGTAGCGGAACATATAATGGGTTATATCTGTAAGAAGCAAAATCTGTTGTAGCTCTTAGGAACATAGAAGAAATCGTTATATTGTGATTGCTGAATTATTTACGGGAAAGGAAAATATATCATGATAGCTTGGATTTTATATGGACAAAAAGAAGCTGAATATAATAAACGCTATATAGAGATGTACCAAGAAGAAGGCAGAAAATTTGATATTACATTTGAGCTGATTATAGTAGAAAAGCTAGATTTTGGTATCCGAAATAATGAATGGTATATAGAATATCAAGATGAGCCTATTAAATTGCCTTCATTTGCAATAAATAGAGTGATATATCCTCTTCTTACGAAACACTTAGAATGTATGAGAATTCCTGTGTTTAATTCTTCTAAAGTAGCAAGAATCTGTAATGATAAGGCGAGCACATATCAAGAAATTGCGTCGCTTGGAATTGATATTGTGGATACTACATTTTGCAAGCAAGGAAATCTAAGCGAGAAACTAAGTAGAAGAACGGAAAAAACAGTTGTAAAAACCGTTGATGGACATGGAGGACAACAAGTATTCTTGGTTGATCCGTGTAATGCAGTTGAAGTAGAGGAAGTTGTTAGGAATACGTATTATCAAGATACTGTTTTGCAACCACTTGTAGGGAAAGAACATAAAGACTTGCGTGTATATGTAATTGGAAATACAATTATTACGGCAATTCTTAGAAAAGCAAAAGAAGGTTTTAAATCTAATTTTTCACTTGGTGGTGATGTTTGTGTATACGAGCTGAGCAAAGAGGAACGAGAAATTGTACATATGATAGTTGATTTGTTTCGTCCTGATATGGTTGGAATTGATTTTATCATCGGCGACAATGGAGAATTGATTTTTAATGAAGTTGAAGATGTGGTAGGAGCGAGAATGCTATACCAGTGTACAGATATTAACTTAGTAAAATTGTATATTGAACATATCTTAAATCATCTATAAGAGGGGGCTGAATTTGCATGAGTAAGCCTGGTAGTTTTCATTGGAAGAATAGGCGGCTGATTGTAGCTGTAATAATGATATTCGTGTGCAGTACATGTTTATGTTCCTGCGCGAAAGATAATGTATCGAATGAGAATCAAAAGAGTCTTAATGAGCAACCAGAATTGATGATTGAGGAAGAAGCAGAAGAATCAATATCAGTACATTTTCTTGATATTGGTAAAGCGGATTGCATATTGGTTAAGATTGGTGATAAAGCTGTTTTGATAGATTCGGGAACAAGTGAGAAAGCAAATGATATTGTTGCATATCTGAAGCAGCAAGGAGTGACAAAGTTAGAGTATGCTGTTGCTACTCATTGCGATAAAGATCATGTAGGGGGAATGAGTGCTGTTTTAAATGAATTTCCAACCGATGTATTGTTGATGTCCTCAAGAGGGAAGAGTACGAAACCATATAAAGCAATGATTGATACAGCCGTTCAGTTAGAAGTGACACAATTTATCCCAAAGGTTAATACCGTTTTCTATGTGGATGGTGTTAAATTCACAGTGCTAGCACCAGGAGATAAAGCAATGGCAGCTAAGACTGATAACGAGAGTTCTATTGTTCTTATGATGCAATATGGAGAAAAGAAATTTTTGTTCATGGGTGATGCAATGGAAGTATCGGAAAAAGAAATGCTATCAAGTGACTATAATTTACACGCAGATGTTATTAAAGTTGGTCATCATGGTAGCAAGAAGTGTTCCAGTGAGGAGTTTTTAGATACGGTAAATCCAGCGGTTGCGGTTATTACATGCGAGGAGGGTGATGGAACATCATTACCAGAGAAAAAAACATTAGAAGTAATTAGCCAACAGCATATAATGTTGTATCGAACAGACAGAGACGGTACGATTATTATGACAACGAATGGCATTGATATTAAGATAGAAAAGTCGAATAAGAATTGATGCGATACTGGACAATCTCATAGAAATAAGGTATAGTATACGATGATAATACGGCTAAAATAGAAAGAGAGAACGTTATGAATTTAGAAAGTACAAATAGTTTGAATTTAGAAGAGTTTTCTTCTGAAACAAAGCGTCAGTATCAATATATTGAAAATCTACAAAAATGGTATAATCAGAAAAAAGAAGAGCTAGGAAGACCATTAACTGCTTGTGTGCAATGTTTTGGTTGTCAGATGAATGCTAGAGATGCAGAAAAGATTGTTGGTATATTAGAGAAAATCGGTTATGAGATTGTAGAAACAGAAGAAGCGGATTTTGTAATCTATAATACGTGTACAGTTCGTGAGAATGCGAATTTAAAAGTATATGGTCGTTTAGGCTTCCTTAATAAATTAAAAAAGAAAAATCCTCATATGATGATTGCTCTATGCGGTTGTATGATGCAAGAGCAAGCTGTAGTTGATAAGATAAAGAAGAGCTATCGATATGTAGATATTATTTTCGGTACACATAATATATTCAAATTAGCAGAATTGATGCAAGCTAGATTAGAATCAAAAGGAATGATTATTGATATCTGGAAAGATACAACGGAAATCGTAGAAGACCTACCAAGTGAAAGAAAATACAGCTTTAAAGCTGGTGTTAATATTATGTTTGGTTGTAATAACTTCTGTAGTTACTGTATCGTTCCTTACGTTCGTGGACGTGAGAGAAGTCGTAACCCTGAGGATATTATCAAAGAAATCAAGGCACTTGTTGCAGATGGTGTTGTAGAGATTATGTTGCTTGGACAAAATGTTAACTCCTATGGAAAGAATTTAGAAACGCCAATGACATTTGCTATGTTACTTCAAGAAATTGAGAAAGTTGACGGACTTGAAAGAATTCGTTTTATGACACCTCATCCAAAAGATTTATCAGATGAAGTAATTGAGGTTATGAAAAATTCGAAAAAAATCTGTAAGCATATGCATTTACCTGTGCAATCGGGAAGTTCAAGAATCTTAAAGATTATGAATCGTCATTATACAAAAGAGCAATATCTTGATATGGTGGAACGCATTAAAATAGCGATGCCAGGGATTTCGTTTACAACAGATATTATTATTGGTTTTCCTGGTGAAACAGAGGAAGACTTTGAAGAGACACTTGATGTTG
>NZ_JAVBNS010000006.1:0-11979 GCF_031551385.1 Anaerosporobacter sp. | reverse complement strand
AAAAAGAATCCTCTTATACAATTATAGATATATCAAAAGAACAAATCCAGTTAAACACATTCTTTGTAGAAAGTGGAAAGAAAGTTGATAAAACAATTATTATAACAAAATAGAGAGTGTTAACTAAAATGCGTGGTCCCCAAATAGTGATAAACTAGAAGGGACTTTTTAATTTGCAAAAAAGTCATTGATGGAGAGTAAGTGGCAAAAATAAGGGAAAGATGATATAATAAAGCGTAGATAACGAAATGAACAATTAAAAAAACAGATAACTATAGGAGTGACTATGAAAGATATTCAATTAAAATATAAAGACAAAAATCAAGTGAGCAATATTGTTTATAATGCGGAAGGACAAAAGGAGGGAGAGTTACATTTTGATGGTGATGTTGGATATGTAACATTTCCTGTATTAGAGGAGCAATCATATATCAAACATGGTTTTTCAACTCGTTTAGGTGGTGTAAGCAAAGAGCATCTCTCATCAATGAACCTTAGTTTTTCTAGAGGTGATGAAGAAGAAAATGTTCGTGAGAATTATCGTAGAATTTGCAAAGTGCTTCATGTTAATCCAGAAGATTTAGTATTCTCGGATCAAGTGCATGATACGAAGATTTATGTTGTAAAGGAAGAAGACGGAGGAAAGGGATATCGTTATCCAAGAGAGTTAGAGGGCTTTGATGGTTTGATTACGAATTGTGATAATATTCCGCTTGTAACGTACTATGCGGATTGTGTTCCTTTGTATTTTATAGATACGAAGAATAAGGCAATTGGATTATCTCATTCTGGTTGGAGAGGCACTGTGAATAAGATGGCTTTGCATACAGTGGAAGCGATGACAAAAGAATTCGGTAGTAATGCCGAGGATATTATTGCAGTAATAGGACCATCAATCTGTAGAGATTGCTATGAAGTTAGTGAAGATGTAGCAGTGGAGTTTATGAGGGCATATTCCAAGGAGATTGCAGATACATTATTAGAAAAGAAAGCAGATGGAAAGTACCAACTTGATTTGTGGTTAGCGAATAAGGCAAATTGTATAGAGGCAGGAATCAAAAGAGAAAACATAACGAATTCAAATATCTGTACATGCTGCAACCATGAAATCTTCTTTTCGCATCGTGCATCGAAAGGAATGCGTGGGAACTTGGCTGCGTTTCTTGCAAAAGAATATTAGGGGTTACTGTTCTGCATCATAAGTAATTGAAATAAAGAGGAGAAAATGTTAAACTAATAAGTGTAGATGATGAGGAACATCGTCTTGAATAGGTAAATGGATTATATAGTAATACTATAATAATAGAGAATAAGAAGTATCATTGTTAGGAGGGCATTATGGCAATAGTAGAAGTTGTTAAATATAATGGAGGTCCTGATGTATTCGCTTGGAAGTATCCGAGTGAAGAACTGGGAACATGGACACAATTAATCGTTAATGAATCACAAGAGGCTATATTGGTTAAGGGAGGAAAAGTCCTTGATGTATTTGGCAGTGGAAGACATACGTTAGATACAGCTAACATACCGATTTTGAATAAAATTGTGAAGTTGCCGTTTGGAGGACGATCTCCATTTACGGCAGAAGTATGGTTTATTAATAAGGTATATTCATTGGATATCAAGTGGGGAACAGCAACTCCAATACAAATACAAGATCCTAAGTATGGAGTCTTTGTTCCTGTACGTTCAAACGGAGTTTTTGGAATTCATATTGAGGATTCAAAAAAGTTTTTGATTAAGTTAGTTGGTGCACTTCCTGTTTTTGATAAAAACAGTGTTACGAAATTCTTTCGAGGTGTATATATAACAAAAGTTAAAGATGCGGTATCGCAGTATGTAGTACATAAACAGATTAGTTTACTTGAAATAAATGCATATATTGATGAATTATCCTCTTTTATGAAAGAACGCATTGAGCCAACAATGGAGGAATATGGAATCAATCTTGTTAATTTCTATGTAAATGATCTTAGTATTCCAGAGGAAGATCCAGCTGTAAAAAAATTAAAGGCTGCATTAGCAAAGCGTGCTGAGATGAATATTATAGGCTATAACTATCAACAAGAGAGATCGTTTGATACGTTAGAAGGTGCTGCTAAGAATTCTGGCACATCATCACAGATTATGGGAGCTGGTCTTGGTCTTGGAATGGGCGTGGGATTTGGTGGTTCTGTAGGTAATGCATTTGGTACAATGTCTGGAGAACTTAATACAGGTAACAGTGCGACAGGAAAACAGAAAAAATGTCCAAAGTGTCATGCGGCAATGAATGCAGAGCAACGTTTTTGTGGTGTATGTGGATTTGATGCAGAAAGTGAAAAGAGCACGGATTCAGAAGTGAAATGCAGTAATTGCGGTGCAAAACTAAATCCAAATATGAAGTTTTGCCCAGAATGCGGTGATAAGTATAATAGATGCCCGGAATGTGGCTATGATATGCCAGAGGGCGCTTCAAAATGTGATAAATGTGGTTATGAAGCACCAGGAAGTTGTCCTGGATGTGGTGCTACTATCTCTAAAAGTACAAAGTTCTGTCCAGAGTGTGGTATGTCACTAGTAAAGAGCTGTCCTAAGTGTGGAGTATCGATAGAAGGATCACCGAAATTCTGTCCAGAATGTGGTGAAAAATTATAATTGGGGAGGACAATATGGAAAACAAAAATAAAAACAGAAGTAAAGCACTCTTATTAATCGGAATTATATTAGTTGTATTCACGGGAGCTTTATACTTATTGTTAGTGAAAGATAGAACAACACAAAGAGCGATTTGTCTTGGTTTTATGATGGGAGCTGAAGTTGTATTCTTTGGTGGCATGTTAGGAATTGAATTCCTAAGCAAGAAAACATCACAGATTATTCTAAGAACAGTATGTGGTATTGCTTTGGGTATCGGTTCATTAGTTTCTATCGTTGTTTCCTACATCTATATCGTGGGAGAAAGCGATGGTTTAACACATTTTTATTCGTTACAATTAATAATTTGGGTAATTGCATGCGTTGTATTTATTATTGGTTACTTTACAGCATCAAGTGTTAAAAAATCAGAGACTGGAGTAATGAATGCAGTTGTGACATTGACAGAAGTGATAAACCAGCTTAATTTACTAAGTAGTGATGCTAAGAATGCACCATATTCAAAACAAATTAAGAAGATAGCAGAAGAGTTACGCTATAGTGATACTTCTTCCCTTGTGCCAAGTGATGAAAAAATTGGGCATGTTGTAGCTAAATTGGATTTGACTTTGATGCAGGAATATACAAAAGAAGAAAAAGACGTTAAAGTAGAGAATCTACTTTCGGAGCTACTTGCACTAATCAATAAGAGAAAGCAAGAAGTGAAGTTGACTAAAGTAGGAGGCATTTAGGTTGAATAAGAATAAAGGAACTCTTTTTATAAGTAAGCTTATAGAAAAGATACAGCTCTGTATTGGTGCAATTTTGGTCTTTGTATGTGGATTTGGGTTAATATCATGTATAGTGGATCAGGAGGTGGATACATCAACACTGGTCACAGCCATTGTATTTATTGGTTTAGGAATATGGCTTATTAAATTAAGCAGAGCAAGAAAAAAATTAGTGTTTAATTTTAGAGCGTATGTAGCATACTTATCGACAGATCCAACGGGGTCAATTGAAGAACTTGCAAACAGTATGGGGACATCGTCAGATGTTATTACGTCTAATTTGAAACAAATGATACAGAAGAAGTTTTTTGTTAATGCATATATTGATTCTGTTAATAAACGAATTGTATTTCCGAATATGCATGTTTCAAATACACAAAATAGTGCTCAGTTTGCTACATATAATCAAGCGAAAGATGTTGAATATATGACTGTGACATGTAAAAATTGTGGTGGAATTAACAAGATTGCAGTAGGCAAAGTAGAAGAATGCGAATATTGTGGTTCTCCTATAAAACAAGATTGAAAGGTAACAAATGATTATGGAAAATAAAAATTCACTACCATGGGCACTTGTAGTAATCGTATTGATTGCGTTCTGGCCACTTGGTTTATACTTACTATATAAAAAAATTTCAACACAACCCTCTTTTGAACTACAAGGAGGAAAGATATCGAGAGTATTAGGCTGGGTGTGTATTGTATTGGGAGCGATTTATATATGTATGGCGGTATTTGATGAGAATATACTAGAAACAACTTCTGATGTGGATGCTTTGTCGGGAATTGTGGTATTAGGAATAGTGTTTATGGTTTTAGGAGTATACTTGCTTTTTTATTCTAAAAGAAAACGAGCACGAGCTGAGCGATATCAAAAATACATAGCAATAATCGGAAACAACAGTACAAGAAGTATAGATTATGTTGCGAGTGCATTGTCAACTACTTATGAAGAAGCGCATAAAGAACTGCAGGACATGATAAGAAAAAGGCTTATTGAAAATGCATATATTGATGAATATAAGCGAGAAATTGTACTTGAAAATTTTGCCAGAAATAGCAATTCGGTACACGAAACAGCAGAGGAAAGAATGTTCAGACAACAAAATTTCAAGCAGCAACAACTTAGGGGAAGACAAGTGCAAATGCAATATGGGCAGACTCATGCGACTCAAGCAAATTACACCAATCAAGCGACAACGCCAGAAAAGAAAGGGCCAAGAGTTGTTACTTGCAAAAACTGTGGTGCAAATAACACGATTCAAGATGGTGCATTAGGGGAGTGTGAATACTGTGGCTCTCCTGTAGAATAGAATACTTAATACGAAGAGCATTAACAAAAAGGGCTGTTGCAAAATAGATGAGTAAAATCAATCATTTTGCAACAGCTCTTTTTGACATAAAGTATTTATTTTTTAATCTCGGCTAAAAGTTCTTGGATACGTAGCGTAGGATTTAGTAATGCATTAACAGAGGTATCATGGTTTGATGTATTAATAATTAAACTAAGATATTTGCTCAAATCAACATTTGCATAATATGGTTTGCTTTTTAGCTCATCAGAAACATAAGATAAATTAGTCGTATAGATGCGATTGATGATGCCATCTTCGTAAGCTTTATCAAAACGTTCAAGACCTTCAGAAAATAAACCAAATGTAGCAGCGATGTAGATGTTACGTGCGTTGCGCTTTTTGAGTTCGTAAGCGGTATCAAGAGCGCTAGTGCCAGAAGCAATCATATCATCAACGACAAGAACATCTTTACCAGCTACATTATTACCTAAGAACTCAAAGCCGGTAACTGGGTTTTTACCATGTGTGTTTTCTTTTGCGGTGTAATTTCTTCTCTTATAGAACATACCCATATCAACACCAAGAACATTAGCGTAATATACAGCACGACCCATACCACCATCATCTGGACTGACAATCATTAATTGATCTTTGTCAAAGGAGATATCGGATTCTGTTTGGGCAATCTCACGAATAAATTGTAGGGCTGTCGTGAAATTATCAAACCCTTGAATAGGGATGGCGTTCTGTACAGTAGGATCGTGGGATTCGAACGTAATAATATTGTCAACGCCCATGCTAACAAGTTCTTGAAGAGCAGTTGCACAATCAAGAGACTCTAGTACATTGCGTCGGTTTTGTCTGTTCTCATAAAGATAAGGAAGAATGACAGTTATACGATATGTCTTTCCGCTACAAGCAGCGATAATACGTTTTACATCTTGAAAGATATCGTCTGGAGAAGTGAATGTATTCGTTCCAGATGATTGATATTCTCCACTGTAATTTGTGACATCAGCAAGTATGTATAAATCTTTTCCGTGAACAGACTCGTTTAGTTTAGCCTTGGCTTCGCCAGATCCGAATCTTGGACAGTCGGCATCAAGAAGATAGGTTTCTGATTGATAACCGAGGCGTGTGAGTGCATGTGTCTTCTCTGCTGAGTTGTCGTTGTTTCTGCTGTGGATAATGTCCTCATTTATTAATAAGCCAAGATTAGCACAGCTTGAATGAGCATATATTTTAAGGGGAGCGACTGGGATTAGTTCGCTAAATGAAACTTTTGTCATGAAGTACCTCCTAATAGTGTCATACGTAATTATTCTCTATCATTTATAACACTTGAAAGCAATTTCGTCAAGAAGATAGAATGTGTATGAACAAGTTGAATCATGATATTTGCGTTAGAAAAAGAACATTTACAATTACATAATAAATTGGTATCATATAAATTATGTTTTGCGTTGTGATACGTAAATTATGATAGTGGGAATAGGAAGGAAAGAGAGCCATGTTAGAAAAAAAACATATTGTAAAGAGTGTGGCTGCAGGAAGTATTGCTGAGGAATTGGAGATTGAGCAAGGAGATGTTTTACTAAGAATTAATGGGAATAAGATAGAAGATGTATTTGATTATCACTATTTGGTAAATGATGAATATCTTGAGTTACTAATTTTGAAACAGAACGGTGAGGAATGGGAATTAGAGATAGAGAAGGAATACCAAGAAGATTTAGGGATTGAATTTGAGCAAGGTTTAATGGATCAATATCGTTCTTGCCGTAACAAATGTATCTTCTGTTTTATTGATCAGATGCCAAAAGGTATGCGAGAAACGTTGTATTTTAAAGATGATGATTCCAGATTGTCTTTTTTGCAAGGGAATTATATAACACTCACGAATATGTCTGATGAAGATGTTGATAGAATTATCTTATATAAATTAGCTCCAATTAACATTTCTGTTCATACAACAAATAAAGAACTCCGATGCAAGATGTTAAATAATCGTTTTGCAGGTGAGGCATTGAATAAGATTAAGAAACTTTATGAGAATGAGATTGAGATGAATAGTCAAATTGTATTATGCAAAGGCTATAATGATGGAAAGGAACTAGATAAGACGATAGAAGATTTATCACAGTATATACCACATATGCGAAGTTTGTCTGTAGTTCCTATTGGTTTGACAAAGTATCGTGACAATCTTGCCGTGGTGGAGAAGTTTACGAAAGAGGATGCGATACAAGTATTAGAGCAGATTCATTCTTGGCAAGAAAAAATAAAAGAGAAGCATGGACATAGATTTGTGTTTGCAAGTGATGAATGGTATATTACAGCAGGACTGCCAATACCAGAGGAAGATTATTATGAAGGATATGGACAGATTGAAAATGGAGTTGGTATGGTTCGCTCGCTGATCGATGAAGTAAGGGAGTATCTTTTAGAAGTGGAAGTAGATGAAAAGGCAAGAAAGATAGCAATGGTGACAGGTGTGTTAGCAGCACCAACGATAACACAGTTAGCAAAAGAGGTTATGACAAAATATCCGAATATAGAAGCACAGGTATATGCCATTGAAAATGAATTCTTCGGGAAAGATATTACTGTGGCAGGATTGCTGACAGGGCAGGATATTATTAAGCAACTCAAAGGAAAAGACTTAGGAGAGTATCTGATATTACCAAATGTTTTACTAAGAGATGGAGAAGATGTCTTGCTTGATGATTTGTGTGTATCGGATATAGAAAGAGAACTACAAGTTAAGATAAAAATTGCTCAAGAAGATGGGAAATCATTTGTAGAAACGATGACTTTATAAAGAGATGATTGCATAAAGAAATCCTAGATTTTTTTGTTACCATGCGTAAGAAACTGTAAAAGAACAAAAAAATATTTTGGAAATCAAAATAAGAAACAGTTTACAAAAACACGAATTATTGTTATCATGTTAAGGATGAGCTGGTTTGAGTGAATGGAACTGAACCCCAAGTAGTTCGAAACTAGTTTTCAGAAGGAACAGTAACATAGATAGTAAGGAGAATAGAAATGAGTAAACCAATCGTAGCAATAGTAGGACGACCAAATGTTGGTAAATCTACATTGTTTAATGCTCTTGCTGGAGAAAAAATCTCGATTGTTAAAGATTATCCAGGAGTAACAAGAGATCGTATATATGCAGATGTCACTTGGTTAAATTATCAATTTACAATGATTGATACAGGTGGTATTGAGCCAGAGAGTAAAGATTTAATGTTAAAGCACATGCGTGCACAAGCAGAGATCGCAATAGAAACTGCAGACGTAATTTTATTTATTACGGATGTACGTCAAGGTCTTGTAGATGCGGACTTTAGAGTTGCGGACATGCTTAGAAAATCTGGAAAACCAGTTATCTTAATTGTTAATAAGGTAGATAGTTTTGAAAAATTTATGTCAGATGTATATGAATTTTATAACCTTGGAATTGGTGACCCGGTTCCAGTATCTGCGGCTTCTCGTCTTGGTATAGGTGATATGCTTGATGAAGTAGCAAAATACTTCCCACAAAATGATGAAGAGGAAGTAGAAGATGAAAGACCACGTGTTGCAATTGTTGGTAAGCCAAACGTAGGTAAATCATCAATTATTAACCGATTAGTTGGAGAAGAACGTGTTATTGTATCGGATATTGCAGGTACAACTCGTGATGCAATTGATACAGCAATCACATGGCAAGATAAAGAGTATGTATTTATTGATACAGCAGGTCTTAGACGTAAGAGCAAGATAAAAGAAGAGTTAGAACGTTTTAGTATTATTCGTACAGTAACAGCGGTAGAACGTGCCGACGTTGTTGTTGTTGTAATTGATGCAGAAGAAGGCGTAACAGAGCAAGATGCAAAGATTGCTGGTATTGCTCACGAAAGAGGAAAAGGTATTATTATTGCGGTTAATAAATGGGATGCAATTGAGAAAGATGATAAAACCATTTATGAACATACAAGAAGAATCCGTGATATATTAGCGTTCATGCCGTATGCAGAAATCGTGTTTATCTCAGCGAAGACAGGACAACGTGTTAACAAGATCTTTGATGTTATGGATGTTGTTATTCAAAATCATGCACTTCGTATTGCAACAGGTGTATTGAATGAAATTATGATGGAAGCAGTTGCAATGCAACAGCCACCTTCAGATAAAGGAAAACGTTTGAAACTTTACTATATAACACAAGTAGCAATCAAACCGCCTACTTTTGTTATCTTTGTAAATGACAAACAGTTAATGCATTATTCTTATACAAGATATATCGAGAATAGAATACGAGACGCATTTGGCTTCTCAGGTACTTCGCTTAAATTTATCATTCGTGAAAGAAAGGAGAAAGAGTAGGATGATTGAGATATTGATTTGCTTATGCATTGGATATGCGTGTGGTTGTATTTCGACAAGTTATATTGTTGGAAAGGCAAATAATATTGATATAAGAGAACATGGTAGTGGAAATGCAGGAACAACGAATGCATTGCGCACGTTAGGAGTAAAGGCGGGTGCGATTACGTTTTTTGGCGATGCGTTCAAGGCATTAATACCAATCTTGATAATTCGATTCTTTTTATTCCAAAATTCTGCGATAGAGCCTCAATTGTTGTCGCTCTACACAGGACTTGGAGTTATATTAGGTCACAATTATCCTTTCTGGTTGAATTTTAAGGGAGGAAAGGGAATTGCGGCTACAGGAGGAGCTCTATTAGCATTTGATTGGAGAGTTACTTTAGTTGCAATAGTAGCATTTGTGATTATTACAGCGATTACAAGATATGTATCATTAGGTTCTTTGGCGGTATCAATTATTTTTCCTATGGGGGTACTACTATTTTACAGAAGTAATCCACAATTTATACATATGCTAATTGTCAGTTGTCTTTTTACAGTGTCAGCTTTTTATAAGCATAAAGACAATATCAAAAGGTTACTTAATGGAACAGAAAATAAATTAGGACAAAAAGTAGATGTAAAATAACAAAGTTGCCGGGAGGTATTGTGATAAATGAGTAAGGTTACAGTATTAGGAGCAGGAAGCTGGGGAACAGCACTTTCAATTGTATTAGCAAACAATGGTCATGAAGTAATTCTTTGGTCAGCATTACAACCAGAAATTGAGATGCTACAAACACATAGAGAACAGATCGACAAGTTACCAGGAATAAAATTGCCAGATAATATTGAAATTACAGGGGAACTTCCTTATGCATGTGAAAATCCAGATTTAATTGTATTTGCAGTAGCCTCACCTTATGTAAGATCTACAGCAAAATTGGCATCTCCGTACATTAAGGAAAGACAAATTGTTGTTAATGTGGCAAAAGGAATTGAAGAGGATACCTTAATGACGTTGTGTGAAATTGTTGAGGACGAACTTAATAATCCGGATGCAGCAGTATTGTCAGGTCCGAGCCATGCAGAAGAGGTTAGCAAAGGAATTCCAACAACCTGTGTTGTAGGTGCGCATAGTAAAGATACCGCATATTTTATTCAAAATATCTTTATGAATGAAAGATTCCGTGTATATACTAGTCCGGATATTGTTGGTATTGAACTTGGTGGTTCGCTAAAGAATGTTATTGCATTAGCAGCAGGAGTTGCAGATGGTCTTGGTTATGGAGATAATACGAAAGCAGCTTTAATTACAAGAGGTATTGCAGAAATGAGCCGTCTTGGAATTGCAATGGGTGGACGAATGGAAAGTTTCTCAGGATTATCTGGAGTAGGGGATTTGATTGTTACTTGTACAAGCAAGCATAGTCGTAATCGTGCAGCAGGATATCTAATGGGACAAGGCTATACAATGAAGCAGGCAATGGACGAAGTGAAGCAAGTAGTTGAGGGTGTATATTCAGCGAAAGCAGCATTTGCATTAGCGAAGAAGTATGACGTATCTATGCCGATTGTAGAGCAGATTAATAAAGTTTTATTCGAGGATAAGTCTGCAAAGGAAGCGGTAACAGACTTATTGCTTCGCGATAAGAGAAGAGAGTATTCGGATCTTGAGTGGGAAGAATAGATAAACGCAAATAGAAAAACACAAATAATATAGGGCAGCTATAAATGAAGAGAAATCATTTATGCTGTCCTTTTTGGTAATACTTGACGCAATAATAAATAGTTAGCTATATATTAAAAAGTATTAAATTATAAAGCAAGAAGTTGTTTGATAAGATTGACATTTGGGTAAATAAATAATAAAATATTACTGTTAATTACATACGTGTATAAGTGAAGATGCTTAAATTACAGAACTATTGAAGGGAAGTAAGGTAAGCTTTTTTTCTACTCTTTTTAAGAAGTAGAGCTTATATAGACCAATTAACAAATACATAACGGGAGAGAGGGAAATTATGCGTAAAAGATGGCTGGCGGTCGCTATGGCAACAACTCTTATGTTCACAAGCATTGTACCATCACAGTACTTACAAGCTGCGTTGAATACGGATTATGCAAAAAGTGAACGTGGTGTTTCGAAAGGTGCAACACAGAAACAAACATTATCAAAAAATCCATTGGAGGAGAATTCTTATCAAGAGGATGACGAGGTTACAATTATAGTTGAACTTGAGGAGAATTCATTATTAGAGCGTTTTGATAGTGCTGCGGGGAACTATCAGACAAGAACTTATTATACAGATGCAGAGACATATCTGGATTCAGATGAGGCACAGTTAAGTAGTGAACAGATGATTGAAAAACAGAATCAGGTAGTAAAAAGCATTAACAAAAAGATACGCACATCGTCAAATGATGTTTTGTATCACTACACAACGGTTATGAATGGTTTTGCAATAAAAGCAAAATATGGACAACTTGATGAAATTAAGAAAATGCCAGAAGTAAAAACTGCTTATGTGGCACGAACTTATGAAGTAGTTGAACCGAATATGACAACGAGTAACCAGATGATTGATTCAGGCGTTGCACATGACTTGGATTATAATGGTGAAGGTATGGTAGTGGCAATTTTAGATACGGGTTTGGATACCTCTCATGAAGCATTTTCAGCAGACACATTATCCGTAGATGCTTTGGCAAACTTAAAGATTACAGAAAGTATGGTTTCGCAAGAAGTGACAGCGAATAACGTTGCGGCTGGAAGATATGTGAGTGACAAAATACCATTTGCTTATGATTATGCGGATGATGACAGTGAAGTTACACCATCTAAAGTGGGCGTAGAACTCTATGGAAACAGCCATGGAACACATGTAGCAGGAACTGTGGCAGGCAATAGCAGCACAATT
>NZ_JAVBNS010000095.1:0-3057 GCF_031551385.1 Anaerosporobacter sp. | reverse complement strand
ATATTTTAAATAAAGATGGCAATACTATAATTAGAAGTAATTTCGACAGCAAAGTAAAAATAAAATCGACACAAAACATTACATATCTAATTCAAATCAAAAAGATTCAACTCCCACAGACACAGAAAAATTTACGCCCTCGAAAAATGGGAGACTTCTACATTTGGTACATATTTGAGCCAAACAAGATTTCTTTTTGTTGTCTATAAATTTGATGAAAATAATGAACTGCATTTAAAAGGATGTCAGTTCTGGAATATTCCATATGTAGACCTAACTGCAGAAGTGCAGAAAGTTTGGAGAATGACTCAGCAGGTACTCAATGAGGGATTGCAGATAACCAAGAAAAATGGAAAGAATTATAGTAATTTACCAAATGAATCAGAAAATCCAGTTTGCCATGTGCGTCCACATGGTCGGGATTCAAAAGACACTTACGAGTTGCCAGATGGTAGAGAATACCCTAAACAGTGTTTTTGGTTGAATAAAAGATATATACTAAAACAATTAATGCAAGAATTTAAGGAAGGAGAATAAAATATTGATAGTAAAGACATACTCATATCGGTATGCAGAAGAAATTCTTCAGCATCCAAAACATATAGACGCTTATAATGAACTAATAGAAATTTGTAGAGGGTGTCCTATACCTGTTTTCGCTGGAAAGTCAACGAAACAGACATCAAAGGATGTTGTACAGCAAGTCATGAATACATATTTTTTAGAAGCTTTTATTAGTAAGGGATGGGAAGCAGAACCGTTGGCGACACCAAATGACTCCGAGGACTCATTACGCTCTGATTTCAGAAAATCTTTTTACACTGGAGATGAAAATAGCATTACCATTCAAGTAGAGGTGGAATTTGGAAATGTAGCTAGTTCATATAGAAATTATTTTAAATTCCAATTATCTTATTCCTATGACATGACAGATATTTGTGTAATAATTGTACCATCTTGGCACTTAGCAAATAGAATTGATTCTGGTGTTTCAAATTATGAAAAAGTTTTAAGGGAGATTCCATCTGCAAAACTTTCGATAACGGTTCCAGTATTAGTGGTAGGTCTATTTGACATGGATGATGCAGGAAGCGATTTGGAAATTTGGGATTTAAAAAAGGAGTGTACTCAACTTAAAGTGGTACAAAACAAGAATAAATCTTTTACAGAAGCTCATATAAGATTAATTAAAGCATATGTAGAGAGAATAAATAATCTGGAATAAAACACCCGGGAGACTACATAGCCTCTCGGGTTTCGTGGTTTTTATCAGACAAGATTACTTCGCTTTCACGAGTAAAAACGGTATTTAAATAAGCGCCCATCCGGGTAATAATGCCAACAACCAGTGCATTTCCCATACAGAAGTAGCGGAACTTTTCAGGCATACCAGTATTTGTCCAATTGTCGTCAAATCCTTGAATTCGTTCAGCCTCTAAAGGAGTAATTAAACGAAGCTGTTTTGTTTGAGGATCCTCAATAACATGGGTACTTCTATTAAGACTGGATTCACTTGTAAGCATTGTCCGAGCTGGTTTATCTATTGGATCCGGAAATGCAATAGGTCCCTCAGAAAAGGTATATGTATGACCAGTTTTGCTTGTACGCTGAATTTTCTTTGAGCCTTTAAGATACGTCCATTTTTCGAGGTTGTTACCTAAATAAAAGCGTTGATTAACATTGGTTTCAATAATGCTTCTCAAGGTGGTTACGTCTTCATACAAGGGAGTAGAATCGCATGTATATATTGAACCATTATACATGAAACCGGAATTTCCAAAATCATATGAAAAATGTTCTGTCACATCAACAAGGTCTGTTTCGGTAAGCTCTGTATTACGAATAGCATCTACGGAGACACCCTCAATTTTAAAGGTGTGAGCAAAAAATCCTACATTGTTAAAAATACATTCTGGATGCTTCACTGATTTTAAGATATATGTAGAATACTTGGTTGTATTTTTATATGCAAATATAAATACTCTGCGTCTTCGCTGAGCAAAACCATATTCGGCAGCATTGATGATGCGCCATTCAACGTTATATCCTAATTGATGGAAACAAGTAAGGATAATTCCAAAATCTCTACCCCGCTGGTTTGCAGGAGACTTTAATAAACGGTCAACATTTTCCAGAATAACAAAACTTGGATTCTTTGTTTCGAGAATTTCCCTAATATCCCACCAAAGAACTCCTTTCTTTCCATTAATACCAGTAGCCCCGGTCCTTGCAACTGAATAGTCTTGACATGGGAAGCCTCCCACCAATAAATTGTGGTTAGGAATAGTTTTTTTATCTATTTCAGATATGTTTCTATTTACATGATTTTCATTGTTTCCAAAATGAGTGCAATAACAATCAAATGCATGCTGAGTTTTTTTGCCAGGCTCCCATTGATTAGCCCACACAGTGGTCCAATCTTTATCAGCTCTTTCTAAGCCTAAACGAAATCCACCAACACCTGCGAAAAGTTCACAAACAGTTTTATGCATTTGTGAGGCACCTCCTATATAGTAATAAGAACGATCGTTCGATTAGTTTATCTTACATCAACTTAGCGACTTTGTAAAGTAAATTATTTATAAACTGAATATATAATAGCATATATTTAAGACTATGACAAGATCAAAATAAATATTGGAAGTTAAAATTTAACCAGCACTTACCCTGCATCCAATCACAGAGATATACAGCAATGAAATATTAGCGGATAAAGACATTTCCATTGACCATTTTGTCCCCTGGTCGTATGTGGCGCATGATGAATTTGGAATCTTCATCCGACTACAAGAAGCATACATAGTAGTAAGAGCAACAATTTACCGGATTGGAACCATCTTGATAGCCGCTTCACAATCAAATATTTCAAATGCTCATAGATTATCAATAGAATTCAACCCTTCAATGAAAGCAAAATTGTAAGTGCTTCAAAAGATGGCGTCATGTACAGAATGGCATTTTTATGCTAATCTGGTAACATCATTTATTGAAGCACTTTTTATGTGTTCTTTTTAACCGGCACTGTTCTGGTAATTCATCTGACCATGGCAGATATCT
>NZ_JAVBNS010000246.1:0-2610 GCF_031551385.1 Anaerosporobacter sp. | reverse complement strand
AACTCCGCAGAGGAGTTGGACTTATTGTCTAAACGCTTCATTGTCTTTGAGATAGACGCCATAAAAGATAACAAGGAATTGTTTCCCGTGGTTACGATCATCATCATGGAAGCCTTTATCAAGAAGATGAGATTTTTGCGTATTGTACTGTAAATTAACTATTTATCGAACCGCAAAAAGACAATAGGTAATGAGATAGAAACGAGCGAAGTTCTTCGGTCTGCTTTGGTTTACCATCGTTTCAGATAACTCTACTAATTGCAAAATTAATATTATTTTTTGATCTAAAGGGTATCGGTTCTAAAAAATAAAGTACTTGGGATATTTACATGTGTTGTTTGAAATGAGTATCTTTGCATAGAGTAGATATAGATATGAAACAAACAAAAAAAGAAGTTATTCCCATCCACCAAATGGATGCTCAAATTCCGTTAGGTATAGGATTTGACTATCTGGATATGGCAAATAAGTATGATGGTATTATGCTTAAATCCGAATCACACATAGCTCATAGGGATGACTATTATATGTTTCTATTTATGGAAAGTGTAAATGCTTTCCTTACAATAGATTTTGAAGAAGTGCAGTTGGAAGAACAATCCGTCTTTTATGTTCGTCCGGGTCAAGTACATTTTGCATCCTCATTCCGTGAGATAAAAGGTTGGGCTTTAGCTATTGACTCTATGTTGGTTGGAAATAATTACAAAAATGTATTTGAGAAAACATTTCTTACACAAAGGGCAATAGTTTTAGATACTCTTACATTAAACAGAATAAGCGATACCGTGCGTTTGTTGGATGCTACCATGAAAGCAGAACCGACAGCATTCAGTAACGGAATGATTCTAAACTTGGCTAATGTATTTATAGGAATTATCGCAGAACAATATGCTGACAGACAAGAGAAATTACCACAAAATAAATCTCGTTCTGCACTCATAGCATATCAATTTAAAGAATTGTTGTCTGAGAATTACAAAACAACAAAAAGTCCAATCCAATATGCCCAGAAATTAAACTATTCACTTTCACACTTAAATGAATCAGTAAAAGAAATAACAGGCTTTCCTGTTAGTTATTGGATACATCAACAGATAGTTTTAGAGGCAAAACGCTTACTTTGTCATACTGATATGGATGTGAAAGAGATTGCTTTTTCTCTTGGATATGAGGATTACACTTATTTTTCCCGTCTATTTTCCAAAAACGTAAAGGTATCTCCTAACGCCTTTCGACGCAAATTCCACGAATAGTCCAACTTTTTCCCTTTATTCTCTATTTCCCGACAAGTGATATACCTGTAATTTTGCAGGCATAACATAGTTTTGTTATGCCTATATGAGGGAGTAAAAAGAATTAGAGAGTATGAAAGTAAAAAATAAGAAATCATTAAATAAACGTGCGATTGTTTCAGTTTCACTGTTATTCATGTTTATCCTTTTGCCTATTTCAGGTCAAATGATTGGAATAGTAAAAGATAATCCTGAAGCGCATTATTTCTGGGGCGGAACACATTGCCTGCTTGGGTTACTATTTTCCGTTTTCGGAATATTCCATATTGTTTATAATTGGAAATCACTAAAATATTATCTAAAAAAGAAATGAATACACTTTTGATTTTAGCAAGTCTTATTTTGCTACTTGTCTTCGGTTTTCACAAAAGAAGCAAAGTCGCTAAAAATAAATTTGTTAGAGCTGTGGTTGATAATTGCGTTGGATGTCAACTGTGTATAAAAAGGTGCAGTGCTAAGGCGTTAGATATGGAAGAACATGGGAACGAAAAACGAATAGTGATCAATCCTGATAAATGCACTACCTGTAAAAATTGTATTGCAGTATGTAGATTTAATGCTTTGGAATTAGTGAATCGAAAACAGACTGAAAATCAACAATCTTTTTAACACAATAAATATGAGTTGTATTGAATGCATATACATTAAAAAAAATCGGGATGTTTGTTCTGATATATCAGAATTGTTATTCCAACTTAAGATTCCTATACAAGAACAAACAGTGATATGGAATATGGCAGTTAAAGCTATAGGCTGTAGAAGACTTAAAAATTTATTATCTTCTCTAATGGAAAGGAAAAGTAATATAGATTCAATATCAAGAGATATTTGTGGTTCTAAATAGGCAAGGATCATTCAGCATAAGACAGGACTTCGGTCTGATTATTAATATTCACTTTAAATTTTATGCGTATGGATGATGTATTAAACACGAGTTTTTTCGGTCTATTGGCCGAATCCTCACAAGAAGTAACCAACGAAGAAATGCAAAGCGCCTATGCACAGTTTATCGCAAATATGGAAGCCGTAAGCAACTCCGACGATTACACACGTATCTTTCGGACGCTCAATGTCTCTCGTATTGAGATGGCACACCTACAAACTGTATTTCGGTACGAGCAGGGGGAAAAATGCCCTGAAGTTTGCCTACCTGCAAAAAGCCTTATCCTTTCTTGACGGCGAATTGGAACTGTTACGGATGAAAATCCAATACCCCGAACAGTTTATACCATCCAATCGACCAGTTTTGCAATCCTCTTTGACGGTCATTCCCAAATTTCCCAATATGGGTATTATGGGGATGACGGAAATACTCGTA
>NZ_JAVBNS010000096.1:0-8469 GCF_031551385.1 Anaerosporobacter sp. | reverse complement strand
GCGGATGTTTAACGTCAACAAGGTGTATCGTGACTGCGTTTTGTCAGAGAATGCAGTTACGATACACTGTTTTCTAAAATGTAAATGAGCCATATGAAGATTTTCGGTTGGAGAATCTAAAGCCAAGGAATGCGATTAATGTAATGGTAACTCCATATATAGTTCCGCTTTCGCATTATCATTATAGGAAGGGATTCCAACAAACCCGTATTTATGATATAAGTGAACTGCAGCATGGAGTTCTAGTCTTGTATCGAGGAGTAGTTTATCAAATCCATTTTCGCATGAATAATGAATTGCGGTTTCAAGCAACAAACGTCCATAACCTTTGCCTTGATATTCTGCTAATACAAACATTCTCTTTAATTCTGCAATCTTTTCTTTTGCATCATCAATGCTGATATTCTTGACAGCAACCGTCCCAATTATGAAATTATCTTCACAAAGGCACCACATACAGCCATGTTCCATGTATGCTTTCTGTACGTTAGAGATATCGATATGTCTTCCAGTGGGATCGTAACCCCAGCCTAAATGAGTAAGGCATTTTTCATAGAAGCGCTCAATATCCTGTTGCATATTTGGGTTAAAAATCTTTAATTCAAGCAATTTTTCTCCTCCTTGCTAAAAACTGCACCACAATTTTCTGACATGGAGCAGCACATAAAAATGATTCTGTGTATTGGTTGCTCAATTTATCTTTTCGCGTTCTTTAGCAATAAAATCTTCAAATAAAGTATTAAAAGTATGAATCGCGGGTAAATCCTTTTTCCAGATTAAATAGGTATAAGAAATAGGTGGTAGTATATCTTTCGGTTCAACTAACTTCATCTTTGATTGTTTCAAACCTTCCATAATATAGACAGGTAAATAGGAGATGCCTTGATTGGCTTTAATCAAATCTGCTGTGGAGCGGACGGATGATATACTAACAAAATTTGAATCTGGAGATATCTTAGAAATTGATTCTTTTAATTCCTCCCAATATGTGGGATGGTTATCTGATAAAATTCTATACTTTTCAAAATATTCTTTTTCACTTGATAAGATACGATTCTCAGGAATATCTGGTACGGTTAATTGAATTTTTCCTTCACATATATTTTTGAAGTGTATTTTTTTCGTATTAGGTATCTTTCGATCGATTCCAATATCGTATTGCCCCTCGGCTATTGCTTGTGGAATAGAATCTTCTAATATAGTAGTGGATATATTTATAGCTGGCTCTTTTTCAAAGAATAGTGGTAAAAATCTAGGAAGCAAGTAATTATCTATGTAGGTAGTAACAACAATTTTCAGTGTTGTTTTATAATTTGATTTCATGTTTTTCATATCATAAATTCCTTGTTCATAAACTTCTATGGTTTTTTGAGCAATAGGACAAAAGTAACGCCCTGTATCTGTTAAAACAATATTTCTTCCAGATTGTTCAACCAAAGCCACTCCCAGTAAAGATTCAAGATTTTTAATATGATTATAAACCGATGTTTGTGTAATAAATAATTCCTCAGCCGCTTTTCTATAATTCTGATATTTGGCGACAACTAAAAATGTATAATACCATTCTAAATTCATATTGAATCCTCCCTAGTGTTAATTAAGTATAACATAGAGTCTTGGCTTTTTCACGTTCTGATTATTTTGGGGAAAATAGATTGTTTCTTTTTTCTAAATGATATGTTAAGTAATTTTAAATTTTAAGTTGTCGCTGAATGTAATACAATGGTATTCAAGAAAAGACGAGGAGTGTCAACTATGAAAATTAAAATTAAAACAGAAAATGGATACCTACCACAGAGATATTCAAAATATGCAGAAGAACCATATAAATTCAAAGGGAATCCAATCGTTTCGTTTCCTATTAATTTCGAGGAAGTTCCGAATGGAACAAAATCTTTTGCGCTTACAGTAATTGATTATGATGCTGTACCTGTTTGTGGTTTTCCGTGGATTCATTGGATTGCATGTGATATACCTGCGAATATATCAAACCTTCCAGAGAATGTAAGTGTTAATAATACACTTGGTATTATACAGGGAAAAAATAGTTTTTCATCAAATTTTGTTGGCGAAACGGACACAAAAATTACTTGCCATTATACAGGGCCAACTCCGCCAGATAAGGATCATAAATATACGGTTAAGGTATACGCTTTAGATTGTGAAACATTAAATCTAAATAATGGATTTTACCTAAATGAATTATACGATAAAGTAGAAAATCATATAGTAGCTGTTACATCGGAACAAGTTATTGCAAGGTATTAAGGCCTTGATTGACTAGAATATAAATGAGGTTTGCTCTTGACAAAAGAGAAAATCTCGTTTATTATGTTAGGGAACTAACAATTAATTTCGATAAAAAAGGAGGAGATTTCTTGCAGCAAGCACAGTCAATCGGTTTTGAGATAAAATCTGTTTCGAATCTGATAATGAGAAGTATTGATGCAAAAATTGCTGAAATTCCGGGCCATGATTGCACTAAGATGCATGGGTGGATTATTGGATATGTATATGATAAAGGCAAGAATCATGATGTTTTTCAAAAGGATATCGAGAGAGAGTTTAAAATTCGGCGTTCAACGGCAACGGGAATGCTACAGTTAATGGAAAAGAATGGCTATATGAAACGTGTTTCAGTAGAATATGATGCCAGACTAAAAAAGCTAGTACTTACCCAAAAAGCAATTGATTTGCATAAAGCGATTCGAACAAATATTGACGAATTTGAACAAGGTCTTATGGACTGCCTAACAAAGGAAGAGCAAGATGTGTTTTTTCAGATTACAGGCAAACTTAAAAGGATGCTTGAGCAGAAGTAAGTCCATTTTTTTTATGCAAAATATTGTTAGGGAGCTTACAGATAGGAAGCTAACAAAGTTATGACAAAAGGAGGAAATGTATGTTAAAGACATTATTAGCTGAAGTCAAAGAGTATAAGCGAGATTCTCTATTGGCTCCAGTATTTATTATTTTAGAAGTTATAATGGAAATCATTATTCCTATTATGATGGCTTCCATAATTGATAATGGCGTTGAGAAGGGAAATATACGCCATGTATGTATTATGGGAATTTGTATGATTGTAGTAGCTATGCTATCACTATCATTTGGTGTATTATCTGGTAGGGCAGCAGCGAATGCGAGTACTGGATTTGCAAAGAATATAAGAAATGCGATGTTTGGAAATATTCAAAACTATTCATTTGCTAATATTGATAAATATTCTACAGCAGGTCTGGTAACTCGTCTGACTACAGATGTAACAAATGTGCAAAATGCATACCAGATGGTTATAAGAATGTGTGCCAGAGCACCATTTATGTTAATATTTGCAATGGTTATGGCGTTTGTAATCAATTCAAGATTAGCACTTATCTTCTTAGGAGCAATCACGTTCCTTGGAATAATACTATTTATTATTGTAAAGAATGCATTCCCAATATTTCAAAAGGTGTTTCAAAAGTACGACGATTTAAATGCTAGTGTTCAAGAAAATATCAATGCAGCTCGTGTAGTAAAAGCATATGTACGAGAAGATTATGAAATTAGCAAGTTCCAAAAAGCCTGTACGAATGTTTATACTATGTTTGTAAAAGCAGAAAAGTTATTAACCTATAATTCACCTGCTATGCAATTGGCGATGTATGGTTGCATTCTGCTACTATCTTGGCTTGGAGCAAAGATGATTGTAGGTGGTTCGTTAACAACAGGGCAATTGATGAGCTTATTTAGTTATGTAACGAATATCTTAATGAGTTTGATGATGATTTCTATGATGTTTGTTATGATTACAATGTCAAAAGCTTCTGGTGATCGTATTGCAGAAGTAATTAACGAAAAATCAGATATAACAAATAAAGAGAAAACAATAAATACAGTAAAAGACGGTTCTATTACATTTAAGAATGTATCATTTTCTTATAAGAACCATGGAGCAGAAAAAGAAGATGACACGAATGTATTAAGAAATGTTAATTTCAAGATACAATCTGGTCAAACCATTGGTATTATTGGTGGAACAGGTAGTGCAAAATCATCACTTGTTCAGTTGATACCAAGACTCTATGATGTGTCTTCAGGCGAACTGTTAGTTGGTGGAGTAGATGTTAGAGATTATGACATGGAAGCGCTTCGAGATGAAGTTGCAATGGTTCTTCAAAAGAATGTATTATTCTCAGGAACAATTAAGGATAATCTTAGATGGGGAAATAAAAATGCCACTGATGAACAAATGATTCATGCATGTAAATTAGCACAAGCAGATGAATTCATTAGTCAATTTCCGGAGGGATATGATACATACATTGAACAAGGTGGCAGCAATGTATCCGGTGGACAAAAACAAAGATTATGTATTGCAAGAGCATTACTTAAAAATCCGAAAATCTTAATATTAGATGACTCCACAAGTGCAGTAGATACAAGAACCGATACGTTGATACGTAAAGCATTTAAAGAAGAAATTCCGAATACAACAAAGATTATTATTGCGCAGAGAATTACTTCCGTTCAGGAGGCAGATTTAATAGTTGTATTAGATGAAGGTGAAGTATCTGCTTTAGGAACACATGAACAACTTCTCGAAAGTAGTCATATCTATCGTGATGTGTATGAATCCCAAATGAAAGGAGCAGATCAAGATGGCAGCAAATAATGGACAGAAAATGGCAATGGGAGCGAAACCAAAGCTTGAAAACCCAGGAAAAATTATTAAACGTTTATTAGCATATATATTCAAGGAATACAAACTGGCATGTGTGGCTGTTTTAGTTTGCATTATGATTAGCTCCTTAACAAGCGTTATTGGAACGATGTTTCTAAAGAGTTTAATTGATGTTTATATCATACCATTCTTAGGACAACAAAATCCGGATTTCACATCATTGCTTCAGGTGCTATGTAAGATGGCATGTGTGTATTTACTAGGTGTATTCTCAACATGGGCATATTCAAGAATTATGGTTTTCGTAACACAAGGAACAATGAGAAATATTCGTAATGATTTATTTAAACATATGCAGACGTTACCAATCAAATATTTTGATACACATGCACACGGGGACATTATGAGTATCTATACAAATGATACAGATACATTGCGTCAGATGATAAGCCAAAGTATTCCCCAGTTATTATCATCAGGAATCACAATTGTGAGTGTATTTATCTCGATGTTAATTCTAAATATTCCATTGACGTTGGTTGCGATTGTGATGGTTATTATTATGCTTATTGTAACAAAAAATATTGCATCAAACTCTGGAAGATATTTTGCAGACCAACAGAGAAATCTTGGTAAAGTAAATGGCTTTATCGAAGAGATGATGGAAGGACAGAAAGTTGTTAAAGTATTTTGTCATGAAGAAGAAAATATAAATCAATTTGTAGAGATAAGTGAAGAACTATACGAAAGTGCAAACAATGCAAATAAATATGCAAACATACTTATGCCAATTACAGGTAATCTAGGTCATATCAGTTATGTACTAACTGCAATTGTAGGTGCGTTACTTGCAATCTATGAGGTAGGTGCATTTACATTAGGAGGCTTGGCATCATTCTTACAGTTCAACCGTTCTTTCTTTATGCCGATTTCACAAGTGTCACAACAGCTTAACTCCATTGTTATGGCACTTGCAGGAGCGAAGCGAGTATTCGAATTATTAGATGAGAAACCAGAGGTAGATGATGGGTATGTAGAACTTGTAAATGCATCTATTTCCGATTCTGGAGAAATTAAAGAGGTTGAGAAAAGAACAGGAACTTGGGCATGGAAACATTATCACAAAGCAGATAATACAATCACATACCAAAAGATGGAGGGTGATGTTGTATTTGACCATGTTGATTTTGGATATAACGATGATAAGATTATTCTTCATGATATCGTTATTGATGCAAAGCCAGGAGAAAAGATTGCCTTTGTTGGAGCAACAGGAGCAGGAAAAACAACCATAACAAACTTAATCAACCGTTTCTACGATATTCAAGATGGTAAGATTCGCTATGATGGCATTAACATCAATAAAATCAAGAAAGCAGACCTTCGTCGTTCTCTTGGAATCGTATTACAAGATACCCACCTATTCACTGGTACAGTAATGGAAAACATTCGTTATGGCCGTTTAGATGCATCGGATGAGGAAGTATTAGAAGCAGCGAAGTTAGCGAATGCACATCATTTTATTAAGCATTTGCCAGAAGGATATAACACCGTATTAACAGGAGATGGAAGTAATCTATCACAAGGACAAAGACAATTATTAGCCATTGCTAGAGCTGCAATCGCAAATCCTCCAGTATTAATTTTAGATGAAGCAACATCAAGTATTGATACAAGAACCGAGAAGATTGTGCAGGAAGGCATGGATCGTTTGATGAATGGCAGAACCGTATTTGTTATCGCTCATAGATTATCTACGATTAAGAATTCCGATGTAATCCTTGTACTTGATAAAGGTAACATTATTGAACGTGGAAATCATGACCGATTGCTTGAGAAGAGAGGCACATATTATCAATTGTATACAGGGTTATTAGAACAAAGTTAGAAAGGAAGGACTTGGGAGAACGAATGGTTATCTCAAGTCCTTTTGATAAATAATGATAATTTAAAAATAGGAAAAAAGTAGTATTGACTAGGAAGAAATGAAATATTACAATATTAGACATGTCGGTTAAAGACAGGAAAATAAAAAAAGGATGGGATTATATTATGAAAAACTTAAAAACAAAGATAAGTATTATCGCTATGATGCTTATAATCATTTCTGCATTTGCAGGGTGTGGTAAGAAAGAAAAAGAAACAGAAATAGAGTACCAAAAGGGAACACTTACAGAAACTTCTTTTGAAAGTGAATTTTTAAATCTTAAATTCACTGTACCAGAAGGATATACAATGCTTACACAAGACTATATGGATGAGTTAGCACAATATTCTACTGAAATAATGTATGAAGATGCTAGCCAAACACAACTTGATTATGCCAAAGCATCAACGGTATATGAGATGATGTGTACAGAAACAACAAAAGGAAGTCCGAATGTAAATGTTGCTGTTGAAAATCTTTATGATAATAAAGTTTCAGTTGACGAATATATGGAAATAACAAAAACACAATTGGAAGCATCGGGAATTGCATATACATTTGGAGATGTAAGAAAAGATGTAGAATTAGCAGGTGAAAAATATTCCGTACTTGATTGCTATGGAACATATAGTGGTCAGGAGCTATCTCAACAGATCTATCTTAGAAAAATTGGAAACAGAATGATGGCATTAACTGTTACAAGTACAGATGATACCGCAGAAATGAGAGATGCATTATTAGCTGCATTTTCATCATACAAGTAAGAATAAAAAGTAGTACATATAGAATTAAATATAAGAGAGTAGTGCCATGTTTGGCATACAACAAAAGGACTCAAGAGGAATGAATTTCCCTTGCGTCCTTTTGAGTCTTTAGAGTATCGAATGGAGAGCACAGCTCAGTGCAAGCAATGTTCAGACCCACCCTATAATATATAATTACTGTTTGTTCTTGTAATAAAAAATTGCAATTTGTGTACGGTCACGCAAGTTTAATTTCTCTAATATTAGGCTTATGTAATTACGTACAGTACCTTCACTTAGGAATAGTGTCTCAGAGATTTCTTTGTTTGAATAACCTTCTGCAATTTGAGTAATCAATTCATATTCTTTGTCTGTAACACCAAAATCTTCATAGATTTTCGTAGAAGAGGTTTGATTCATAAGATTCGGTAATTTCGTAATAATCTCACTACCATATACGTTTTGTCCCATCTCAACGGCTTTAATAGAAGGGACAATACTTTCATAGTTTTGTTTAAGCATATAACCTTTCGCCCCAATGTTAAGTGCTTTGATAATATAGTCATCATCTAAAAACGTAGTCAAATATAAAATCTTAGCATCTGGGTGCTTCTTTAGTATGATTTCACCCGCTTCTAGGCCAGTCATTCCTTCCATACGAATGTCCATAAGGACAACATCAGGATTTAATTCCTCGTATAATTCTATTGCAGCCGTCCCACTGTTATCAGTCCCAATAACAGTTATATCAGGGTCAGCAGATAAGATAATCTTTAGTGATGAACATACTAAATTATCATCATCAATTACTAGAATATTCATATTATAGTCCTCCCTTTTTTGGAATAGTTATAAAAATCTCAAATCCTTTATCCGTAATAATATTAAAATTACCTTGAAATGATTTGATGCGATCAGCCATACTTTGAAGTCCCATTCCATCGCCTACTTTATTTTGTGATAGATACCATTTAGCAGTGGAAGTAAGTGTCCCGTTATCAGCAACAATTAACTGATACATAGCAGGATGCTCTAATAATTTAATTGATACATGTGTAGCATTGGAGTGCTTAATAACATTGTTAAGAGACTCTTTCACAATATTAATCAGACAGCTCTTAATTTTAGCATCA
>NZ_JAVBNS010000253.1:0-11797 GCF_031551385.1 Anaerosporobacter sp. | reverse complement strand
TTCCCTGCAACATAATACTATTGGAGGCATCATAATCCTCTCCTTTTTTACCATTAAACGCAATGATATTATTTCCCAATAGAAACGTTGCTTTATTAATGGAAAAACTTTTGACATGCTCATTTTGTTCCAGCCATTCCTCAATCTTCCTCTCATCTGGTTGCTGATAAGAGCAAATATAAATATCTGGAATCTTTCCTGTTTCCATACAATGTTGGGTTGCATTCATAACCACAAAAATATTATTTACACTGCTGGCCACAAACAGTGTTGCCATTGTCATAAATAGAAATACTATAAAATTAATTCCTTTTTTTCGTTTTAAATCTTTTTTCAATATTCTGAAAAACATAGTTCAGTCTCCTCTCTGATTGATGATAGGATTATAATAACGGATGAATTATTAAATAATCCTTAAATAAAGATATTGGTTAATTGGTTATATTATAGCAATTGGGGGATATTGTGTCACTAGCTTGTCACTAGTAGGGATTATTTGAACCGATATATTTCCCTTCCATTTCAATTAATTTCATAGCTGCATTTTCAGTTGAACTAGTCCATGTTCTGTTGAAATCACCGACACTGCCCCGATAAGCATATGTGCATATATAATCCATGATAAAAGGTTGAAGCAGTCTTTTTCTATGCGATTTTCTTAATTCATACATGGCTTTTTCTTCAATAACTCGTATTCGCTCTGGTGATTTCCGAGTATTTCCGAGCATTTCACCTGTTTCTTTTAATGTTTTTTTATCCTGATATCTTAATCGAATTACTCGGCTTTGTTCTTCTGACAAACTATCGACTAACGGCCAGATAACTGCCTTAAGTTCCTCTCTCTGTATCTGGTCAAGCACAGCAGATTCAATATCTGTATCTGCCGCTATGGTATCTACAATACTGCAATTGCCATCTTCTGTAATATCTATATCTAAGCTCTGTATATTCGCTTTATAGTCATTTTCAATAATCGTTCTTACCTGTTCCCGGCTCATTCCTAAATAATGGCAAGATTCGTTAATACTGGGGTTCTTGCCATACTTGTTGAAATATGTTGAAACAAACTTTCGATATTTTATAATTTTATTCTGCATTTGAACACCAAATATTGAATTATTTTCAATATACCGTTGCATGGCTTGTTTAATCCAGTATACCGCATATGTTATAAATGCTACATTCCTTGATGTTTCCCAATGCTCCACTGCTGAATCCAGTCCGAAATAACCTTCTTGCATAAGGTCTTCATATTCTGCATAACTGGAATATTTCTTTGCCAGTTTGCTTATCATCCCCTTATTTTGGTTGTATAATTCTGCCATATTATCTGCAATCTCAATTCCTGCTTGAATCCGGATTACCAATTGTTCATTTGTCATAAATATCCACTCTTTTCTAAAATGCCCCAAACAATCGGAGGTTTATTCTGTTTTTGTTTCATGTAATATATTGCCTTTGCCTTACTTTCCAAAACAAAGGCAATATATGAAATACAATCTTATTTGTGTACCCCTTCCGCTATAATGTCTACCGCTTCATTTACCGCATCTGTCAGACCAGAAACAACACCATCAATGTCCATATCGGAAGATATTTTATTCTGCATACCTGACATATCCACATGCACCTCTGCAGTTGTAAATCGGTTAATTGCTTCTTGTTCTGCCATATCCCGCATATATTTTAAGTTTTCTTCGGAAATAGTCAAAGAATCTGCAATATTATCTGTGGAATCTGCAATATCTTCAATTCCGTCTGGTATACCTTCTAGCATACTTTCAATGTCACTAATTCCGTTATCTTTGTCGCTATCTTTGAATACGCTTGAGACTTTGTCTGCAATACCATTTCCCCAGTCTGCACCTTCGGTAAATGCGTCTAACATCCAACCTTCTTGAAATGTTTCAAACGTTTCCATGCCTTTTTTAAACTCGTCTTTTATGTTTAAATAATCACTCACATTACCTGCTGCTTCTGCGGATTTTGCAGCGTAATCATCGGCTGCGTCAGATATTCCACTATAATCAATATCCACAAATGGTAATTTATTTAATTTCTTTGCAATTCCTTCGATAACCTCTAATGCGGTTGCAAGTAAATCCCAAAACCAAGATTGCACATGACAAATAGCATTGTGGAAAGCCGTTTCTAAATTTTGACCACAGGCATTTAAAGCCATTCCAATTCCTAATGCCACATTTGCCACAGTTAATGCAAGATTCTTGAAAAATTGAATTACAACCCAAACCCCACCGGTCATTATTCCAAATCCAGTAATTGCACCATCTGATGTTTTTGCAATCCAGTTACAAACTGCGAACAATGCCACAACTATAGCAAGTAACATGATGGCAAACCAAGTCACAGGTGAAGCTAATAATGTAGTATTGAAAGACGCTTGTGCAACTGTTGCTTCGGCGGTTTTAATCGTTGATTTGCTATATGCTGCCGAGTTCGCTAGAATTGCTTTTGCATGATTATATTCTTGTACTGTTGCAATCATTTTGGTAATGTTACTAATACCCTGAATGACATTATGAGCGATTAATGCAGCGGTATATAACCCCAAACCGATTGCAATACCGGCTACAATTGGTTCTATCATCGACCAATTATCAACGATACTTTGTCCAAAACTAAATGCTGCTTCCACTAACCATCCTAAAATATCCATAACTACCATTAAAATTTTTGTAAATCCACCGACAACCGTACTGATAGTTGGCCAGTTATTGGTTACCGCTTGAACAAACTTGAGAATTGCGGGGTATAATCTTTCTCCAATCATTTCTTGCATATCACCCCACGTATTCTTCATCTGGATAATCGCCCCTTGTGGGGTATTGCTCATGTTTTCATACATTCCAGACCAAGATTCGTCAATCACCTGTGAAATAGCGGCGGCCGCTTGCATGTCCGAAGACATATTTAAATATTCTTCGCCAAGAGTGGCTACAATCTGTTGTTCTTCTGCAGTACCTTCAATAATGGCTTTTTGTGCATCTGTAAAGGCAAAACCTTTTTTCGTCATGGCATCGTAAGAACCGGTCATAACCTTACCTAATCCAGTTGCATAATCAACCATCGCTTTATCATCTAATTCGACACCGCCAGACATACCGGCCGCATAATGAGAAAGTGTATCCATCATTTTTTCGACTGCTCCAGTATCAGTAAAATACGTGGAAAGCTCTGCGGCACCGGCAATCATAATTTCATCTCCGTAGATACCTTTAGATTGGATTTCGGACGCTTTTGCGGTAATTGCGTCAAATTCTGCAAGCAATGCTTCTTTCTTAACACTTGCTGGGATTTCCATATCTGCGGTATTTTCTATGGATGCAATAGAGTCTTCGGCTTGTGTAGCGTCTACATCGAGTGCAAACTTTGTTACATAATCTGCATCTAGTGTATTGGTAAGAACGGTCATCAACTGTCGTTCTGCTCTCTGCTGTGTGTCAAACGCTTCTGTACACTCGTTAATAAATCCAACCGTTTTTTTAATGGCTGCCATACCAAAGATGGCCGCTCCAACCTTTTTTAGCGAACCTTGTAACCCATTTGTATGTTGCGTTGCGTTCTGCATCTGTTGGTTAAATTCTTCCTGCGATTGGGTGTTTTGATTGATGATCTCCTCGGTGTTGTCTATGGTAGAATTCATAGCGTTGGCGGTGTTAGTGGTCTGGTTAATTTCACTTTCCAAATCCTCCCATGCGGAAGAATCCACACCGGAATCCATTACACTTTGTAAATTCTCCATTTGCGAACAGGCCGCCTGAACACTTTCCATAATTCCATATATTACACTTGTAAAATTGTCTTGCAGTTCAATTCCTGTTTGTATTCCTGCCACTAAGTCACCCACTTCCTTATACTTTTAATTATCCTCTTCTTAAATGTTAATTTAGAATGACTTTTCAAATATTCAGCCATAACACAACGTCTTTTTACTTCCCATTCCATTACATTCAAATATAACTTTTCATAATTATCTGATACATTGACCTTTACAGATTCCATGCAATGTAATAATACTTCATCTGTATATGCCATAATTTTAGGTATAAACAGCTTTAGTGTCGGATATAGTTCCGATTGTTTATTTAAAATCATAATCCCATCATCCGTAAGAGATGCATATTCATTTATACCATCACTTCCCATAATAGGTGTTAATTCCTTAATATATCCAGCTTTTACATATGCCCTATTGACCGCCCAAAGGTGTTCATTTATCACTTCAATATTTTTATTCATTTCTTGATTTCACCTTTCAAAAATGCCCCGGACAATCGGAAGAAGAAAGCCCGGGACACTCTTATCAAAATTATGTTGTTGATTGATAATATATTGCCTTTGCCTTGTTTTCCAAAACAAAGGAATCATATGCAATACGACCTTCCACCAATGAGCCGCTAATCCCCGGTGCATCTTCATGTACTTTATACTCACTTAACTTTGTAGGTGATACAGTCGCACAAGGATGCGCAATCATAAAACCGAAATTCTTCGGTAGTCGTTTTGCTGGTACCTTAATTACCATTGCACCGTCAATCATGGCAACAACACCTTTTAAACGTAATTCATTACCAATATCTGTTTCCATAATAATATCTTTACATTGCTTAATTAAAAGGTATGTGTCAGGTGTCACTACAATAACCCTTTCATTTTCGGGTACTTCCCCATTATCCAGTGCAGTATTACCCTTTAAAATTTCCATACAAATATTTTCATTTGTCAATTCAAGTGATGTAGGTTTTATACCTGCATTTAAACACATAACGGCATAAGTATGTGTATCAACTTCTGGAATAACTTTTTCCCTCAATTGTCTTGAAAGTGCACTGCTCGCTTCTAATGTGCCGCCTGTCTCATCTTCATCTAATTTATCAATCGCAAACGTAAAGGAACGGTCTTTACTAAGTGTAAATTCTTCTGTTGTTGCATCAAGCCCTTGAACAATACCATATCTTGATTGATTTCCTAAACTCCCATCTCTATCATAATCCGACATATCAGCGGTAGATACTTTATATACCTTTACGGTCTTTGCTCCATCAAAGTCAAAATTCTGATTTGTAAGTAATGAGATTTTGCTTTCCGTTGTAAATAATTCATCTACATACGGTAAAAATTTTGTTACTAAATTTATAGTTGCCATGTGTTATGCTTCCTTTCTGTTAAGTACGAAGCCCCATAGCCTTTCTAATTTCCAAATCTCCCGTTAATACCTCTGCTGTTGGCTTTGTTCCAGTACCAGCCGGCAGGAAACCTTTGAAAACTGTTTGCTTTGTGACATTCGCCTTATAATCATTAAATATAGTTTCTATAGTTGCAATGCTCTTTTCCATTGTTTTCTTGTCTGTGCAGTTTAGAGCATCTAATAACTGCACTGGTAATTCCTTTTCAATTAATACTTCTTTCGCAGTCAGGCGAAGTTCCCTTTGCTCTAACTCCTGCTCCCTTTTACTAATTTCAGTGTCATTATTGGTCTTGGCTTTTTCTTTTGCCAGTCGTTCCCCAACAATACGGTTCACATCTTCTTGTGTAAAAGTCTTATCCCCTGTTCCCTGTTCGGCTGCTGGGTCTGCGTTTTTGTTTGTACTTTCATCTGCCATTATAATTTCCCTTTCCGTTTTACGTTCGTCAACTATGATTTTTCAATAAAATAAAAAAGACGGAAACACCTGAGTTAATACTCCATCTGGAACATTAACCGGATATTTCCGTCATATCGTTAATACGATTTACACAGTCCTTTTATAGAACCATGCGACTTGATATATATAACATATATATTATACCATATTAGCACCTTTGATATCAAGTCCTATTTAAAAAATATAAACACACGTTTAAACTTTCCTTTGTTCTCTTTTGGTGCGTGCAACTTAATGATGTTCTTCCCTAACATACGTTTAAGTTTTTCCAGTTCTTCATCCTTTTCATAGGATACTCTCATTCTAAGCACTGTATCACTCCTTTCATGATTTCTGGTTTAATACTAAGTTTTACTAAGTTTTCATTATGTCAAATATATTCACACTGGTTCTTTTCAAGTGTTCGGCCATACATTCAGTAATAGCATTCTGGACTGTAGTTGCTGAATACTAACATTTCCTAACAACCTTATAGCCATCGTTTTACTGATCGCTTCTTATGTTGGGTTTTGTAAGGTTTTCGCACCCTATTTCAGCGGCAGAATTACCGAATATCCCGCTCTTATTGCTTCTTAAATGTTAAGTTTTGTTAAGTTCTCGCAACCTTGACATTTGTTAATAACCATAACAATTCATAACAGGATTCTGTACCCCTATGTTTGTTGAAAAACAATAGGGGCAGAATTGCACTGGTTTCACCTTGTTATATCTTAGCTCATAAGGTGTTATAACATGACCTGCATCTGGTCGTTTAGTTTCTGGAATATCGAATTTTTCATTACAATTCTTGCATATATTCATGTATATCATTACCTTTCTTATAATCCCAGAAGTGACTTAATAAATACATAGATGAAGTTTATTTTTTCATCTCCTGCTTTGTCCAACATTTCAATGATTTGCTCTTTCATCATTTATCACCTATTCCTTTCTTAAATCTTTGGATTTCTCATCAATATGTTTCTACTGCTCATAGTTGGTCATAAAATCGTTTACTTCGTCCGTATGACCTTCTGATATCTGAAATTTTCCAATACTCATCCCAGCTACCAAAAAAGAATATAAATAATTAACCTCTGGTTCAGATTTCATATCATTAATTAACTATATTAATTTCTGTTTTCTTGATAATTCACTCATAAAATCACCTTTTCCTTTCGTCCCTTATTCGTCTTACAATTTGATATACAAATAAAGTATAAAGCGATACACTCTTTTTAGTGATTCTGATTGCATAGTAGATAATATCCCTACTATGTTTTCTCTTAACAATTCTTCCTGATTTATCTTTTTAATGTCCTTATTATTTTTCATAAATAAATTACCTCTTTTCTTTCTGCCGGTAATTTGCTATAATTTAGGTGTTTATTTATCTTATAGCTTCGGCTATTGGTTGGCTCCTGTGATATTGGTAGTATCATGGGAGCTATTTTCTGTTTTCTTCATAAATTCATTCTTACGCTTATTGGCTTCCAAATTACGGATAGAGACATCAGGGACTTTCAATGTATATGTTTTACTTTTAATTCGGTCGGTAATCCTGCTGTCAATCCTTAATTCTTCTAATGGAATATTACTGGTATAAATCGTAACAAGCCTTTTAACGGTTCTTTTATCAATTAGGCTGAACAATACACTTTCAATCCATTCCTTAGCCATATGCGCCCCAAAATCATCTAAAACAAGCACTTGTGCATTATTGATAGCCTGTATATCTTCTGGCGAACCTTGATACCCTTTTTTAGTCATTTCCAGATAATCATAAATGGTTACAAACTTCGTATTAACTGCATACCGAGTACTAATTTCATTTAACAAGATACTTGCAAGAAATGTTTTTCCACTTCCTCTTTCTTTGGATTGTATGTATAAACCGTATCCTTCGTTTTTGAACTCATTAAAATCAAGAATAAATTTATTGATGATATTCTTTAATTCCGTAGTATCACAATTATAACAATCAAATCTGAAATCTTTTGCCATCTTGTCTTTATACTCAAACGGAACCATTGCACAGGCTTTACGAAATTCCCCAAAATCAAATTTGACACCGCTCAGTATGATTGTCTCATAACCTTCGGAACTCTCTACCATCAAACCATATCCGGGAACATCATATATTCGCACACTGTCAAGTTCTTCATTACTCTGATTATTAAATTGAGTTGTTCTTAGTATTCGGCGGATATATGCTCTACGTTCCAATATCTCCTCTTGTGACATTTGCATTGCATAATAGTTATTTGTTGCCTGCTGTCCCAATAATCGGTTATATTCTATCTGTTGAGTAATACTAAGCTGTTTAATTTTTACAAGTGATAATGGGGTTACAATGTCTGGCTGTTTCACCCTATGTCTGGCCAGTTCAATTAATTTATCAATCTCTATTGTTATCATCTCCTTTGCTTATTGGAATGGGTCATCTGGACGTGTAACAAAATTATATCCCGGTGGGAAATAATCGGCTTGTGTCTCATAATGGATTGGTTTTTCTTCCGGTTGCACCGGTGCAACTTGGCTTTGTCCTGCTGCCTTGTCCGCATAATTACCATCAAGTACCTTTGCCATATTGCTATCTTTTATCAACCAGTCAAAATTGGCTGACCAGTTTTTTTCATTACCACCCTTTAAAAATCGACTTGATTCTGCCATTTCAAATAATTTCTCAAAATCATTAATACTGTACTGGTTCATTCTTGCTTTTATAGCTTTTTTCATTGATTCTGATAAAGTTGTAACTTTGGGGAATGATACGCAAGTATCATTATACATATCAGCTATTTGCTGATAGTCTATATTATCTTTATCTAATCTTATCTTATCTAACCTTATCTTACCCTGTGTTTCTCGTGTAGTTCTCGCGTGATTCCCCTGTGTTTCTCGTGTGGTTCTCTTTTTAGATTCTAATAATGGAACATCACCCACAACCTCAATCAATAAATTTTGATACACACTATCAGTTTTATACCTAGCATCTACACTGTTATGTCTTAACCAATCGTCAATGTAGGAAACATAATCATCATTTAAGACATGCACATAATCATTATTAACTAATTCGTCTAAATTCTCGGTAGTTGACTTTGTTAATAACAATATCTGATATGCTTCTACTACTCCATCATCATCAGCATTCATACATAGATGAAAGTATAAGTTCTGTGAAGCTGCTGACATTTTCAAAAACCTTGTCGATTCAGTAATTACTTTACTAAACATTCTTTTTTCTGCCATTCTTTAGAGATTCCTTTCTCTGAATAATAAAAAGCATCTTTGTGAAGACTTCCAGATTTCCAAATATTTCATTATCTTTGATATCTACCTCAATAGACGGATTATTATAAATATCACATACACAATCAAACATAATTGCTTTTAATTCTGTTTGTGTTATTTTCCTTTTTCTCATTGATTAAACCTCACTTTCCACCACATCATTTACCTTGACATTTAGAACCCTGCAACAAGCCCCTAAATACTTTGGCTTGGTATATTTACCCCTACGCATGGAATAAACGAAATTTACGCTTATACCAGCTTTTGCTGCTAACTCTACTGGGCTTAGTTCTGCTTCTGCCATTGCGATTAAGAATTTTTGACTATCTGGCTTTAATAGTCCTATGTATTTACTCATTGATTCACTCCTTTCAGTTTATCCGGGTTCAACTTCCATTCTTTTATCATTTTTTTTCCCCAGTATCTCCAGTAATGGAATGATTTACTGGTGCATTTACGGAAGTATTCAAAACTTTCAACTGCCTTTATTACATTCATAGTATTTCCCCCTTCCTGTTGTACTGGTGCAACTAATCATTGCTCTGCTCATTTCTACTCTTCAATGATTACTACATCTTTAATATTAAGTTCTAATACTTTGCAAACATCTGGTAATAATTTCTGTTTACCAATTACTCGCCCACAGAGTAATGAACTTATTGCTTGTTGTGTTACTCCTGCTGCATTTGCTAAGTCTGTACCATTCATACCTTTTTCTAACATTGAAAGATATATGGCTTTCGTGTCTACTTTGATTTTCATATTTTTTTCATCTCCTTTAAAAATATTGACACATGCTTTTGCTTGTGTTACAATAATATTACAACATGCTTTTGCTTGTGTCAATAACAAAAACAAACTTTTGCTTTTATTTTTTTCATCTGCATGTTATTATTAGTATGAGGTGAAAAAATATGTCATTAGCTAATATAATAAAAGAACTACGGCAAAAAGAAGGAATTTCTCAAAGCGAATTAGGTAAAAGAATAAATATGTCACAACAACAAATTGCTCAATATGAAAACGGAAATAGATTGCCGAAGCTAGTTACAATGGCAAAACTATCGGGCGCATTAAATGTGGAACTTAGTTTATTAACAGCCGCATATCAAGAAGATTTTAAAGATCCTTGTAATATACTAAAAGCAGAGTTAGATATTGCAGAAACAAAATTACTCGACGATGAAATTTATTTACTAAATAAATATAATAAATTAAATTCATTAGGCAAGCATGAGGCAATTAAGAGAGTTAAAGAATTAACAGAAATTGAAAGATATATAGGTTATTTATTTAACACAGAAAATGGTCCAATATTAACAGATGTCGAATTACAAAACACAGACAGCAAACAAAAAGAGCAATTAAAAAGAATATCAGCATACAGCAATATACTTAACACTGCTCATGCTATTGAAAACACAAGCAAAGAAGAAAAGAAACCTAATAATGATATTACAAACGATAAGTAATTTTTGATGCGTTCAATTTTGGAATTTGAGAATATTTGAGAGTAGTGTAAACTCGTACATTGAATATATAATAGACTTACCCAGGGAGCCGATGGGGCGATTATGCCAGTTGCCGGATATTGATTGAAGGGAGCTGGTGCCAATGGTTACATACAGTGAATTATTTACTTTTGTAATTATGATTTGTGCAATTATAACTCTTGTTATTAGCATTTTACGCACAAAAAAATAGCGCCCTCGTCCTGGTAAGATAAGGCGCTATTTTTTGTAAATTACTTACCGGCAGCTAGGTGTACTCTAGCTATCGGCTCTCTTGCTAAGTCTATTATATGCTTTATTTTTTTTAATGTCAATTAAAATCTCTTGTTAAAATCAATGATTACATCTACAAAATCCCCTATCTATTCTTGTCAATTCTAACCCTTATCATCTCATAAATTATCAACAGAATACACCCCACCGCATAACATATGATATCCTTCGGATCTCCAACCGTTCCAATCAGCACTCTGAAAAATTTCACATCACCTAGTCCAATCTTATCCACTATATTAATATATTGAAGTGCCTCAACCAAACATGCAAAGAATAATATAATCATTGGCAATGCCACACACCTATGAGGTATGAAGATTCGAACAAATGTATAAATTGCAATTACAACCAATACATCCCCCACATACGGACGTATCCATTCATCATTCACAAACAAAGCTATCATAACTTCTGCAAAAACTAATACAAAAAAACAAATCCCATATATCAGTCTGGAATAATCTTTTTGTTCATTAATCTCCATCAGATATTTCTGATTCTCTGCAGAACGATACAAATTCGTTTCTAATGCTCTGCTTTTTTTTCGAATAACGCTATCTTTGATTTCGTATTTCTTCGTATCTTTCATATGAATAACCAAGCCTTTCTATTCTGTATTATGCTTGCGAACTGTATCTAATTCTGTATATAGTTTGTCATAATCACTCTTAAATATTCGTCCATTCATTCCTGCAGCAATTGCACCCTCTACATTGTCTGTTCTATCATCTATAAATAAGCATTCCTGCGGTTCCAATCCATATTTTTTTAAAAAAGTTTTGTATATTTGAATATCCGGTTTGACAAAATGTACATCTGCCGATATCATCACACCATCAAAATAATCCAACGGTAAAAAATCCGGAAAGTACTCATAAAATGTATCACTGGCATTGGATAATACATAAATCTTAAAACCTTCTTCTTTCATGGAACATACAAATTCTCTTGCTCCCTCCAGAGGTTTCATACATTTTTGACAATGAATGATACAGGTTTTTAAACTTTCATGTAATCGTTTTGGCACTCTCTTCTTTATCGATTCATATGTTTCTTCATTTGTCTTCC